>DATJEH010000091.1:0-7602 GCA_035496875.1 Terriglobales bacterium
GCGGCATGGCGGCCGCCGGCGCCAGCGGGGCAAACATCCCCGTCAGCATCGCCCACAGCACGCCTTGTGCAATCAGCCGCTGGACCATTTTCACAGCGCTCTACCCCACAGATGAAGCTGCTCGCAATAGGTTACATCATCGAAGCCTTCAGGCGCGTGGGTAGCGGCCCGGGCGACGCGAGTCCTTAGCCGCTGGCGCGGGTGAGGATGCGGATGGGGGTGCCGGCAAAACCAAAGGCGCGGCGAATCTGGTTTTCCAGAAAACGCTGATAGGAGAAGTGCAACTTTACCGGGCGGTCGGTGAAGAGCACAAACGTGGGTGGGCCAACCGACGCTTGCGTCATGTAGTAAATCTTCACCCGCTTGGCCATGGGGACGGAAGCACGCTCGAAATCCACCTGTTTGAGGAATCGGTTCATGGCGGAGGTGGGAATGCGCTTCCGGCGTTCCTCGGCGACGTGCTGCAGAGCTGGGAAAATCTTGTCCACGTTCCTGCCGGTGGAAGCAGAAATGAAAACTACAGGCGCATATTCCAGGAACTTCAGCGAACGCCGCACCTGCTGCTCATAGAGATTGCGGTCCAGCGGGCGCTCTTGCGGGGCCACTTTGCGCCCGCGCCAGCTCTCCAGCTTCTTGCCGGCAACCAAGTCCCACTTGTTGACCACGATGATGACGGAACGGCCACTCTCATGGGCGTAGCCGGCGATAGTGGCATCGAGCGCGGTCACACCCTCGGTGGCGTCAATCAGGATGAGCGCTACATCTGCGAATTCCAGATGCTTGCGCGCCATTACCACGGAGAGTTTTTCCGCCATAAGGTGGGTCTTGCCTTTGCGGCGAATGCCGGCTGTATCAATAAAGCGGTAGCGGTGGCCATCGTGTTCCACGATTTCGTCCACCGCGTCGCGGGTAGTGCCGGGGACGGGCGAAACGATGGCGCGCTCGGAGCCGGCAAGCCGGTTGAGCAGCGTGGACTTGCCCACGTTCGGCCGCCCGATAATGGCCACCCGGGTTTCACGCAGCTTTTGAGCTTCTTCTTGTTTTGTTTTTTCCTCCGCGCCCTCTGCGTCCTCTGTGGTAAAGCTTTTGTCCGTGCGCGGCGGCAAAATGTCCACGATCGCATCCAGTAACTCGGCGACACCGCGCCCATGCTCTGCCGAAACGGGGAACAGATTGCGTATGCCCAGCCGGCGAAAGTCCTCGGCACTGGCTTCCTGTTTTTCCGTATCCACCTTGTTGACCGCCAGGAAAAGCGGCTTGCCTGTACGCAGCAGCAGGCGGGCAAGGTCAAGATCGGGGGCGGCCAGTTCGGTGCGGACGTCCACTACCATGATGACGGCGGAGGCCTCCTCGAGGGCCACTCGAGCCTGACGAAAGATTTCCGCCGGAATCAACTGCTTGTCCTCGGGGATGATGCCACCCGTATCAACAACGTGGAGTTCGCGGCCGCCCCAGTGGGCTTCGCCGTAAAGGCGGTCGCGGGTGATGCCGGGTTCGTCGCCGACAATAGCCCGGCGGCGGCCGATGATGCGGTTGAAAAGCGTGGATTTGCCCACGTTGGGGCGGCCAACGATGGCAAGAATAGGAAGCGGAGCGGAAACGTTTCGTTCAGCGGCGGTTTGTGATTTCGAGTTCAACAAGGTTCTCAAAATTGCGCAGCAAGAATGTTTGAGAAGCAGATCCTTCGCTACCGCACTTCCTCTCCCGCAAAGCGGGATCGGTCGCGCTCGGCTCAGGATGACAAAACTCAAAGCATGGTTGAGCGGCACGGCTGAAGCCGTTCCCTGATACGAATCGTACACGCCTTTAATGAAAACCCTATACCCGCCGCGCCACAGGCCGCGCCCAATGAAAAACCCGCACCAGGGGCAGACCGGACCCCTGAAGGTCAGGTACCAGGTACTGAGAAATTACTGTGTAGACGGTACCCGGTACTATTATAGAAAGTCGCTGTGTCCAGCCTGCCCCAGCCCGCCTCTACCGCCCTTTCCACGCTACACCAGTTCTTCGGGCCGGGTGGGCTGCTCTCGCGCACCCACCCAGCCTATGAGTTCCGCCGCGGGCAACTGCAGATGGCGCAGGCGGTGGAGCAGGCGCTGGCGGAAAAACGCCACCTCATCGTGGAAGCGGGCACCGGCACCGGCAAGACTCTTGCCTACCTATTGCCGGTGATTCGGGCCGGCAAGCGCGTGCTGGTTTCCACCGGCACCAAGAACCTGCAGGAGCAGCTTTTCTATAAAGATATCCCCTTCCTGGAGCAGGCGCTGTTTCCCGAAGGCGACCGCAGGCTGCGCGTCTGCTACATGAAGGGGCGCAACAATTACCTGTGCCGCAAGAAGCTCTACGACCTCACCGGGCAGCCGGTGCTGAGCGGTCTGGAGGAGATCGAGCAGTACCGGGCCATTGCGGAATGGGAGAAGACCACCGAAACCGGAGACCGGGCGGAGCTGTCGGAGCTGCCGGAATCGAGCGCACTGTGGCCGCATCTGGACGCGCGCTCTGACAAGTGCCTGGGGCAGAAGTGCAGCCAGTGGGAGCGCTGTTTCATTACTGAGATGCACCGGCGGGCGCTGGAGAGCGACATCGTCATTGTCAACCACCACCTGTTTTTCGCCGACCTGGCCATCAAGCAGTCGGCGGAGGGCGCGCCCGATGCCGGCATTCTGCCGGAATGCGCGGCGGTCATCTTCGACGAAGCCCACGAACTGGAAAACGTGGCCGGCAGCTATTTCGGGGTGACGGTCAGCAACTGGCGCATGGAAGACCTGGCCCGCGACGTGGAAAGCTCGCTGCAGCGGGCCAAAGAACTGTCGGCGGGCATCGCCGGGGCGCTGGGCAGCCTGCGCGAACGCTCGCAGCTTTTCTTCTCCCTGCTGCCCGGAGGTGAAGGCCGTCTGCCTTTTGAGAACCGGCAGGAGTTTCTGGAAGAAAACGGCGACGAGTACATGGGGCTGATGCAGGCGCTGGGCCGGCTAGGCGCGGAATTGCAGAGTATGAAGCAAAAGCCGGAAGAGGTTTTTAACTTCGTCCGGCGGGTGGACGAGTTGCGAGTGCAGCTCTCGTTTGTGATGGAGTCCAACGAGCGCAACACTGTTTTCTGGATCGAGCGGCGGGGGGGCGGAAAGGACGCCCGGGGCGCGGGTGGGCGCAGCGGGCGTCACGTATTCCTACAGGCCACGCCCATTGACGTGGCGCCCATCCTGCGCTCCTGCCTGTTCGACAAGCTGGAGTGCGCGGTGCTGACTTCGGCTACGCTGGCGGTGGGCGGCGGCTTCGAATACATTAGCCGGCGGCTGGGCCTGGAGCACGCCCGCGAACTGGTGCTGCCCTCGCACTTCGACTACGCAAACCAGGCCATCCTCTACGTTCCGCCCGATCTGCCCGACCCGCGCACCCCGCAATTCGCTGAGCGCGCCACCGGGCGCATCCGCCAGTTGCTGGAAATCACCCGCGGCCGCGCCTTCTGCCTGTTCACCAGCTATGCCCAGATGAACGAGGTGTACAACCGGCTGCTGGGTGAACTGGAGTATCCCATGCTCCTGCAGGGCAACGCGCCCAAGCGGGCACTGCTGGAAGAGTTCCGCATCACCCCCAACGCTGTGCTCTTTGGCACGTCCTCATTCTGGCAGGGAGTTGACGTGCAGGGCGAGCAGCTGAGCTGCGTGATCATTGACCGTTTGCCCTTCGAAGTGCCCACCGATCCGGTGGTGGCCGCGCGCGTGCGCGCCATTGATGCCGAGGGCGGCAATGCTTTCTACCAGTACCAGGTGCCGGCCGCGGTCATCACCCTGAAGCAGGGCTTTGGGCGGCTCATCCGTTCTCTGCACGACCGCGGCCTGCTGGCGCTGCTCGATAACCGCATCCTCAAGAAGGCCTACGGGCGCGTATTCGTGGAAAGCCTGCCCGCCTACCGCCGGACAATCGATATCGCACAGGTGGAGAAGTTCTTCAATTTGTAATTGGTAATTTGAAGGACGTTGGTCAGTCCTAACTTGTGTCATCCTGAGCGAGGGCGCATGCCCGAGCGGGCTGATCCCGCAAAGCGGGATCAGTCTGCTCCGCTCAGGATGACATTCGTGAAGGGGAGTGCTGAAAGCCTCTCGCCAAAATTACAAATTACTCACTTGCCAATCTTTCAGCTGGAGCCGCATTTCGTTCGTACTCCTGAACCCGAGCGACTCATACAATGGCCGCCCGAAGTCGCTGGCGTGCAGCGAGACCGTACCGTAGCCTTCCTGGCGCAACCAGTCGAGCATGGCGACCATAAGCCCGCGAGCCAGACCGTGGCGGCGCCATGCGGGCTCGGTATAAACGTTGACGATCATGGGCCGGCGGGTCTGCGGATCACGGGGATGGCTGGGCCAGGGCAGAAGCAGAATGCCGCCTCCGGCCAGAACTTGCCCGGCCGCGTTCTGGGCCAGCCAGGAGCGATAAGTGCCCTCGGCCAGCGCCTGCTTGAAAAAGGGGCGGCAGCTCTGGTCCATGGCCGCAAGTGCCGCCGCGTCTTTGTAGCCCATGTCCTCAAACATGGCCCGGCGATGGTGAACAATGACCTCCAGGTCGGCCGGGCCTGCTTCCCGAATCGTGATTTCGTCCATAGGTTTGCCGCAAGGTAGAATAGATGATTAACGCAAGCGCGCCAGCCCAGGTATTGGCGCGGCCGCCAAAGGGAAGGCATGTTCGAAGTCACCGTGGAAGACACATTTGCCGCCGGGCACGCCCTGCGCGGCTACCGCGGCAAGTGCGAGAACCCGCACGGCCACAACTACCGGGTGCGCGTCACCCTGGCGGGCGAGGAACTGGACCATATCGGCCTGCTCTACGACTTCAAGGACTTGAAGGCGGCCATGGGCGAGGTTATTGACCGTCTGGATCATCAGTTTCTGAACGACCTGGAACCTTTCAAGCAGCTCAACCCGTCGGCGGAAAATCTGGCGCGGTACTTCTACCAGGAGACCAATGCGCAGCTGCGCAAGGCCACCGAGGGCCGGGTGCAGGTAAAGGACGTCACCGTGTGGGAGACGGACACGACCACAGCACGGTATTTTGAGTGAGGGCTTTCGGCTCTTGGCCAAACTACTCGGGCTGAATGCTGAGCGCTGATTGCTGATTGCTGTTTCCGATGCAGATCACGGAAATCTACAAGTCGCTGCAAGGGGAGTCGTCGTGGGCGGGGCTGCCCTGCGTCTTCGTGCGTCTGACGGGCTGCAACCTGCGCTGCCGCTGGTGTGACAGCGAGTACACCTTCACCGGCGGGGTGAAGATGCCGCCCGAGCAGGTAGAGGCGGAAGTGCGGCGGCTGAGCGCACCAGGCCGCTTGCCGCTGGTCGAGATCACCGGCGGCGAGCCCATGCTGCAGGAGCGGGAAGTGGTGCCACTGATGCAGCATTTGCTCGACTGTGGCTACACTGTGCTGCTGGAGACCAGCGGCGAGCGTCCGCTGGCCAAAGTGCCGCCCCAGGTGGTCAAGATTGTGGACGTGAAGTGCCCGCATTCCGGGGCGGCGGACACCTTTCTCATTGAGAACCTGCAGGCGCTGGGGCCGCGCGACGAAGTGAAGTTCGTGGTCAGCGACCGCAGCGACTATGAATTCGCCCGCGACTTTATTGGCCAGTATGAACTGGCGTCGCGAGTGCATGTGGTGATCCTTTCGCCGGCCTTTCGAAAGGATGCCAATGGCGCCAGGGACGCCTCGCATTGCCTGCTGGACCCGCGGGAGCTGGCCGACTGGATGCTGGAAGACGGCCTGCCGGCGCGGCTTGGCCTGCAGATACACAAGTTCATCTGGGATCCGGCGTTGAAGGGCGTTTGATCCGGAAAGAAGCAAGTAGCAACTGCCCAATGCTGGCTTAGGCGGCAAAGCTGCCTTGAAATGGCATCTCACATGAAAGAGATTCACAGCCGAATGGCAGAGCGAGCCCATAAATTCCCGGCGGTAGTGCTATTGAGCGGGGGCATGGATTCATGCGTATGCGCGGCGATGGCGGCCCGGGACTATGACGCCGCCGCCCTGCATATTAGCTACGGGCAACGCACGGAGAAGCGCGAGCGCGAGGCCTTTTTGGCCATCTGCGACCGGCTGGCTATCCGCAAGCGCCTGCTCATCCGCAATGACGCGCTGCACGCCATTGGCGGCTCTGCTCTTACCGATCCCGAACTGGAGATCCCCAACGCCAGTGAGGTGATTGGCGGCGAAATTCCCCTCACCTACGTCCCTTTCCGCAACGCCCATTTCCTGGCGGTAGCCGTGAGCTGGGCGGAGGTACTGGGCGCCGACCAGGTATACATCGGAGCCGTGGCCCAGGACAGTTCCGGATATCCTGACTGCCGTCCGGAGTATTACCGCGCCTACAACGAAGTAGTGCGGACGGGCACCCGCGAGGGACGCATTGAAATTACCACCCCGCTGATCGGGATGCGGAAATCGCAGATCGTGCGCCTGGGCCTTGAATTGGGCGCGCCCTTCGATTTAACGTGGTCCTGCTACAGCCGCGAGGATCGCGCCTGTGGCTTGTGCGACAGCTGTGTATTGCGCCTGCGCGCTTTCCAGAATGCGGGCGCGCGCGACCCCATCGCCTACATGACAGCGGTCTCGGGGTGAGGGTCTGCAGCGGTTAGATTTCAGAATTGAGCCGGGAGGCTGAAATGAAGCAGCGTCTAACGTATTGCGTGCTGGCAGTGCTGGCGGCGGCCCTGATGACCCCGCCCGCCTGGTCGCAAAGCATGGCGACGGTCAAAGGTAAGGCTACTGACCCTCAGGGAAACCCCATCGTGGGAGCGAAGGTGGAATACGCCAACCAGGACACGGGCCAGAAATACGACTTGAAGACCAACAAGAAAGGCGAATTCTTTTCCCTGGGTATTGCGCCGGGAAAATACAAGATATCGCTGATCCAGAACGGCCAGGTACTGTTTTTCTTCAACGGCGTGCAGGTGCAGCTGGGCTCAGATGAAAACGTCACCGACTTCAACCTGCAGAAAGAGCAGGCGGCGGCCAAGCAGAAGGCTGAGTCGCAGATGACGCCGGAGCAGAAGCAGCAGCAGGAAAAGGTCCAGAAGGAAAACACCACCATCAAGGCGCTGAACGAAAAGCTGGCGGCGGCTTCCGCGGCGGAACAGGCGGGCAATTACGACCAGGCGGTAGCCGTACTGAAAGACGCCACCACTATTGACCCCAACCGCGACCTGCTGTGGTTCAAGCTCGGCGATGCCTACCGGGGAGCCGCCACCAAGCAGACCGATGCCGCCCAGAAAACCCAGAATTACAACGACTCCATTGCCGCCTATCAGAAGGCGCTCGCCATCAAGCCCAACGATGGCGCCTATCTCAACAACCTGGGCGATGTGCAGGCAAAGTCGGGCAAGACGGACGACTCCATCAAAACCTTTACCCAGGCGGCGCAAGCCGACCCCACCCATGCCGCACAGTATTACTTCAATCTGGGAGCGGTGCTGACCAATACGGGGAAGATGGATGACGCGGTGCAGGCCTTCGACAAGGCCATCGCCGCCGATCCCACCAAGGCCGACGCTTACTACTGGAAGGGAGTCAACCTGCTGGGCAAGGCCACGACTGACAAGACGGGCAAAATGACGGCGCCT
>DATJEH010000092.1:0-3188 GCA_035496875.1 Terriglobales bacterium
GATACGGTGGTGGTGCCCAAGGCCGGCATTGTGTACGTGCTGGGAGAAGTCAGCCGGCCCGGCGGGTACGCCCTGAACTCCAGCGGGGGAGTGACCCTGCTGCAGGTTCTGGCCGCGGCCGGAGGCACAACCAACCTGGCATCCTTATCGGGGACCAAGATGGTGCGCCGCACCTCCTCCGGGCTGAAGGAAATTCCGGTGCCCATGAAGGGCTTGCTGCACGCCAAGGTGGCTGATTTCCGCATGCAACCGGGAGACATCATTTATGTTCCCAGCAGCCGGGTGAAGTCAGCGCTCAACGCGGGAGCGCTGGTGAGTTCCGCCGGCGCGGCTGCCGTTTACCGCATTCCCTGACGGGCGGGTGAAGCTTCACTCGCCTCAGTCGCGAGTCTCGTAGACCCACATCTCCGCCCCCCGGTTGGCGCGCGCCGGAACCGCCACATACAGGCTGTTGTGCTTTCCCACTTGCCCGAAGTAGGCGCTGGTACGGGCGCCGATGGCGCTGGGAATTTTGGCGATGCGGGCATAGTGGTCGGCGTCAATCTGCTGGAAAACGAAAATAAACCCTTCTCCGCTGGGGACATAAATGCGCCTGCGGGTGGGGTCGTACCAGATGTCGTCAGTATCGGCGGCGCCGGGCAGGCTGGCGATCTGCTTTCCTGAATCCATATCCAGCACCAGCAGCCGCGCCGGCCTGCGGGCGGCGATAAAAACCCGATGATGCGCCTCGTCCAGAGCCATGGGGAAATTGGTCCCGGCATCGGTGAGCTGCCACTTGGCGATTTTGCCGGTAGCCCGATTAATGACCGCGACCTGGCTGATGGAGGCGAGGTTCACAAAAATCCGCGGGCCGCCCTGCTCCAGCTGAAAAGATTCGGGATGGGCGCCGAGCTGGAAGTCCTGGCCGATACGCTGATTGGTGGTGGCGTCGAAGGCGCCGATAGCCCCGTCGCCGTAGCCGACGTAAACGCGCTTGCTGGCGGGATCGTAGCGCAGTTGATCGGCGTCGTCGGGGAACTTGACGGTGGCGATCGGTTTATAAGCATCGCCATCAAAGATCTGGCAGGCGCCGGTGCCGCTGTTGGAGACCACGATGCGGTTGCTCTCGGGAATGTAGGCCACGCCCTGAGGTTCGTTGAGCCCGCCGCGGATGGTGTGGATGCGGGTAGCCCGGCGAACATCCATGACTTCAACCGTGTCGTTGCCGAAAACCGCCGCAAAGATACGGTCTCCCCTGACATCCACGGTCATGTGATCGAAGCGGCCCTCCGCGCCGGGCAGGGGAATGATGCGCACCAGCACCAGGGGTTGTGATTCTTCGTTAGCCGGTATCTGCTGGGCGGCAGCCCCCAGGGACAAGGCCAAGCAGATGAGAAAGGAGAGCACGCGGGCGCATGCGGGAAGCGGTAGCCGCAAGGCGCTGCAGATTTCGCGGCGCGAGTTGTTCTCATTAGCTCTCATGGTTGTTCTCTGAGTTTTGTGCCGACAACATACAAGGAAAAATGTACAGCGAATGCTATTGTGAGACATATTAACGGGAGCTTAATGCCACAGAAGAAAGCGCCCCGCCAATGCGGAACCTGGCTTATGCGGTTCGTTTAAGCTCGGGTTAAGCTGCCGGGGAATAGCGTTGGTCGCCGGCCGGAGCACGGGGAGAAGCCATGGCGGATGCAGCAGTTTCGATGGGGGAGCGGGCTAACCGCCGCAATGCGGTTCTGGCCGCGTTTCTAGGCTGGACCCTGGACGCCTTTGATTTCTTCATTCTGGTGATGGTGCTGCCGGCGGTGGCGGCCGAGTTCCACCGTTCCATTCCCGCGATTGCCCTCACACTGACCGCGACCCTGGCCACCCGTCCTCTGGGAGCGCTCATCTTCGGCCTGCTGGCCGACCGCTACGGACGCCGCATTCCGCTGATGATTGATTTGATCTTCTATTCCGTGGTGGAAGTACTTTCCGGCCTGGCGCCGACCTATGGCAGCTTTCTGGTCTTGCGGCTCATCTACGGAGTGGGCATGGGCGGAGAGTGGGGCGTGGGGGCTTCGCTGGCCATGGAGTCCATACCGGCCAAGTCGCGCGGCTGGATCTCCGGCCTGCTGCAGGAAGGGTACGCCGCCGGCTATCTGCTGGCGGCGGTGGTTTACTACGTGGTGTTTCCGCATTGGGGCTGGCGCCCCATGTTTTTTATCGGCGGCCTGCCGGCGCTGCTGGCCCTGTTCATTCGCTCCAAAGTCAAGGAGAGCAAGGTTTGGCACGAATCACGCACCGACTGGGGAACCTACCGCCGCGCTATCATGAAGAACTGGCGGCTGTTTGCCTATCTGGTGGTGCTGATGGCGGGCATGAACGCCATTTCCCATGGAACCCAGGACTTGTATCCCACTTTCTTGCGGCGCCATTATGAGCTCGGGGTGCACGCCGTTGCGACCATCACCATTATTTCGATGGTGGGAGCAGTCTGCGGCGGCCTGGTATTCGGACTGTTTTCCGATGTTTTGGGACGCCGGCGAGCCATGATTGCCGCCATTGTTGCCGGTACGGTCCTGATCCCGCTCTGGATTCTGGAGCCGCGGGTGGCTCTGATCGCGTTGGGAGCATTCCTGATGCAGTTCATGGTGCAGGGAGCATGGGGCATAATTCCCGCCCATATCAACGAACTTTCTCCCGACCAGCTGCGCGGATTTTTTCCGGGTTTCGCTTATCAATTGGGAGTGCTATGCGCGTCAGCCGTGGCTTATATCGAATCCATTTTTGCTGAACGCTTCAGTTACACCCAATCGCTGGGATTCTCCATGCTGATCCTGTTCACGTTCACCGCGGTGGTAGTGGCGCTCGGGCCGGAGAAGAAAGGACTACCTTTCGGCATGGGCAAGACGGTGGCAGCGGAAGTGCCGGAGTAAAAACAGTGCCGCCAGAGGATTCGTGATTGCGCCGGAGATCAGCTCGCAGCCGCGGAACTGGGCGCCGCTGAAGTAGTAGCCGGGACTCTGGTTGGGCGCCGGGCGAGCAGCGGCAATGCCAGGGAGACAAGCAAGACCACCGCAATCACATATATGGCTGTATCAAAGCGCCCCGTTGCTTCATGCAGGCGCGCAATCATGATGGGAGAAGGAATCGCTGCCGCTCCCCAGGCCAGCAGGATGATTCCGTAGATTCCACCCATATATTTGGCGCCGAAGAAATCAGCGGTG
>DATJEH010000093.1:0-5163 GCA_035496875.1 Terriglobales bacterium
GTCAAACGCACCGAAGAGGAGCAAGCCGGCACTCTGGACATGTACCGCAAGCTGCTGCGCAACCCCATGGTGTGGCTGTTTTTTGGATGTGTGTTCGCATACGTTGGCTCGGAGCAGGGCACCGCGGACTGGATTTCCAAGTTTCTTGCGCAATACCACGGCTTTGATCCGCACACCGCGGGCGCGGCGGCCGTCTCCTGGTTTTGGGGGCTGATGACAGCCGGGTGTTTCATTGGCATGGGGCTGCTGAAACTTTTTGATAGCCGCCGCGTCCTCATCGCCTTTTCGGTGGCGGCAATTCTATGTCTCACCGTGGCCCTGTTCAGTTCCGCCCCTGTGTCGGTGGTGGCATTCCCCATGATCGGTCTATTTGCCTCCATAATGTGGCCGGTGCTGATGTCTTTAGGCCTGAACTCGGTCGCTGAGTACCACGGTTCGTTTGCTGGCATTCTCTGCACCGGCATTATGGGAGGGGCGGTTGTGCCGCTGATCATCGGGCGGCTTGGCGACCTGTTCGGGCTGCGTGCCGGTATGGCTTTCTTGTACCTGACCTTCGGTTGCGTGCTCAGTGCAGGCTTCTGGGCCAAGCCCCTGATTACTAATGCAACCATCGGCGACAAGAAAGCAGCAGTCCAGCCGGCGCTTTGAGGTTTGTTATTTCCCCTGGAGACGAAACCTGATGCGCTGCTTCAAACCCGCCAGTTCTACGGCCCTGGTGGTGGCTCTCGCTGCCTTATTGTTGCTCAGCTGTCTGTGCGCGGCTCAGCAGAACCAGCCGCCGACCGCCGGCATTCCGTATTTGAAGTTGACCACTCCTCGCCGCGTGCTCCCCGACGCCCAGCCCTGGGAAGGCAAGGAATTTCCCCACAGTATGAGCGTACTGGAATTGAAACGCGGCGGGTATCGCTACTGGGGCTGGTACGGGCTGAATGAAGGCGGCGGCATCGGCCTGGCCCGCAGCAACGACCTGGTGAACTGGATAAAGTATGGGCAGAATCCGCTGCTCACCAACGCCCGCTGGCCTTCGGTGTTGGAGCAGGCGAATCCGGCGCATCCCAGCCTTCTTTACGTTGCCTTCACCCGCAATTACGACACTCCCACCAGCCATGTCGTGCTGGGCGCCACCAGCGACGGCATTCACATTACCGAGGTCAGAACTCTGGTGCAGCCGGTCCCCAGCCAGCGCAACCAGAATCCCAATCTATTCCGCGATCCCAGGAATCACCGCTTCTATCTCACCTGGTACCGGGGCAACGACAAGGACCACTTTGAAATCGTCAGCCGAAACGCCGCCTCCGTCGAGGACCTGGACAAGGCGCCGGACAAGGTTCTGATCCGCTCCCAGGAGACGGTTGCCGCTCCCACCTTGCTCTATCTGAAGCATGCCCGCGACAGCCACGGCAAGAAGGGCGTCTACTACCTGGCTACCGAGATTTATCCCCATCGCTACACCGACAATCCGGAAGGGGAGTGGCAGGTGAAAGTTTTTGCCGCGGACGCCCCCGATGGCAATTTTCTGCCCGTCGAAGGGGACCCCGTGCTGCGCGGCCAGCGGGCCTGCCTGTTTCAGCACGTCTTTCACGGACGCTTCTACGGCTACGATTGCCACTTGGAAACGCCGGATCACTGGGTTCTCGAAGAAGTTGAGGCGCCGCTGCCCTAGGTCCAGCGGATTGTGCCACAAAAGCGCGAATAGTACTTCGATCTGAAATATGGGCTAGTGACCGCCTCCGCTGGCCAGCGCCCAGCACTCACGAGCGATCTGCCAATCCTCCTGCGCCCGGATGAGGAGCACGGGAATGCTGGAATCCGGCGCCGCAATGTTCTCGTCCGGAGGCGATTGGGCATTCTTCGACACATCCAGCTTTAGGCCGAGAAATTTGAAGTTTTCGCAGGTCTCAGCGCGCACTTCCGGAGAATTCTCGCCTACGCCGCCGGTGAACACCAGTGCGTCCAGCCCGCCCAGAGCCCCTATCATGCTGCCAATTCCGGAGTGCAGCCGGTGGATGTAGATGTCGAAAGCCAGCCTGGCCCTCTCATCTCCGTTCTTCCTGGCAGCCAGTATGTCGCGCATGTCTCCCGATTTCCCGGAAATGCCCAGCAGCCCGGATTGTGTGTTCAGAACCTCATCGAGTTGCTGCGCCGTAACCCCGCCCCGCCGCATCAGGTAGGTGAGAATGCCCGGGTCAACCGACCCCGAGCGCGTGCCCATCATCAGCCCTTCCAGCGGAGTGAAGCCCATGGTGGTATCAATACTTTTTCCATTGCGGATTGCCGCCAGCGAACACCCGTTTCCCAGGTGGCAGGCCACCAGCCGCAGGGAATTCAGCTCTCGGCCAAGCAGCCGTGCCGCCCGTCCAGAACAATACCGGTAGTTAATTCCGTGAAAACCGTAGCGCCGGATGCCTGTCGCAAACCATTGGTACGGTCCGGGGTAAACCGCCGCCGCCGCCGGCATGCTCTGGTGGAAACCAGTATCGAAAACAGCCACCTGCGGCACCGGCCCGAACAGTTTCTCCACCATATCCATGCCATCCAGTTCAGCGCGGTTGTGCAGCGGGGCGAACTCGGCCAGGCCGGCGATGGCGGATTTCACTTCCGGCGTGATGCTCACCGGATTTTCATATCGTGGACCGCCGTGGACCACCCGGTGTCCAACCACAGCAATTTCCGATGGCGAGTTAACTGCGCCGGCTTCCCCTTTCCAAAGTGTGCTGATGAGATATTCGATCGCCTGCGCGCGCGACCTAATTTTAACGCGCTCTTTACGTCTCGCACCGTTCGAGTTCCGGACTGCCAGCGAGCCGCTATCTCCCTCCCATTCCAGCTTCGCCTCCCAAAGACAGGAGGGCGGATCGGGGGGAAGTTCAGCGCCGACCTCGTACAAGCAGCTCTTCTGGCTGGACGACCCCGAATTCAAGACCAGAATCTTCATCAGCCCGGCCAGGTCCAGTTGCGGATCTCAGGCATATCGTCGCCGTGCTCGCAAATGTATTGCTTGTGCTGCACCAACCGGTTGCGCAGGAACTGCTTGAAATGCGCCCCCACCCGCTGCAGACGCGGAACCCGGTCCACCACGTCGCCCGCCAGATGATAGCGATCCAGTTCGTTGAGCACGGTCATATCGAATGGCGTGGTGGTGGTGCCTTCCTCCTTGTAGCCGCGCACGTGCAGATTGTCGTGATTGTGCCGCCGATAGGTGAGCCGGTGAATCAGCCAGGGATAGCCGTGGTAGGCAAAGATGATCGGCTTATCCACCGTGAACAGGGAATCGAAATCGCGGTCCGAGAGCCCATGCGGGTGTTCCGAGGAAGGCTGCAAGGTCATCAGGTCCACCACGTTCACCACCCGAACCCGGACGTCGGGAAAATGTTGCCGCAACAGGTCCACCGCCGCCAGCGCCTCCAGCGTGGGAACATCGCCGGCGCAGGCCATCACCACGTCCGGTTCGCTGTTCTGGTCGGTGCTTGCCCACCCCCATATGCCGATGCCGGTGGTGCAATGCTCAATGGCCGCTTCCATATCCAGCCACTGCAGTTCCGGTTGTTTCCCGGCCACGATCACGTTCACGTAATTGCGGCTGCGCAGGCAGTGGTCCATCACCGACAACAGTGTGTTGGCATCCGGCGGCAGGTACACGCGGACTATGTCGGCTTTCTTGTTCACCACAAAATCAATGAATCCCGGATCCTGGTGGCTGAAGCCATTGTGGTCCTGACGCCAGACGTGGGAAGTCAGCAGGTAATTCAGCGAGGAGATCGGCCGCCGCCAGGGAATGTCGCGCGTTACCTTGAGCCACTTGGCATGCTGGTTGAACATGGAATCCACAATGTGAATGAAGGCTTCGTAACAGGAGAACAGGCCGTGCCTCCCGGTCAGCAGGTACCCTTCCAGCCAGCCCTGGCACATGTGCTCGCTGAGCATTTCCAGCACCCGTCCGTCATGGGACAGGTGTTCATCGCTGGCCAGAATTGGCTCCATCAGGATCTTCGGCGTGACCTCGTACACCGCATCCAGCCGGTTGGACGCAGTTTCGTCGGGACCGAACAGGCGAAAATTCCGCGACTCCAGGTTCAGCTTCATCACATCACGCAAAAACATGCCTGCGACCTTGGTGGATTCCGCGTGCTCTATGCCCGGCTTGCTTACCTTTAGTGCGTAGTCGCGGAAATCGGGCATCAGCAGGTCTTTCAGCAAGAGCCCCCCATTGGCATGCGGGTTCGCCCCCATCCGCCGATTGCCCTGGGGCGCCAGTTCGGCCAGTTCGGCGCGGAACCTGCCCGCTCGGTCGAATAGTTCCTCCGGATGATAGCTTTGCATCCACTCTTCCAGGATTTTCAGGTGCTCCGGCTTGCTCAGGCCAGTAACCGGAACCTGGTGCGCGCGCCACGTGCCCTCCACCGGCTTGCCGTCCACGAACTTGGGGCCGGTCCACCCCTTGGGACTGCGCAACACGATCATCGGCCACACCGGTCGCTCCTTCGCCTTCTGCCGCCTCGCCTGCTCCTGGATGGCGCGGATTTCTTCCGTGACGGCGTCCAGAGTGGCGGCCATGAGTTGGTGCATGGCTTCCGGTTCTTGACCTTCTACGAAATACGGCTTGTAACCGCAGCCGCGGAACAAGTCCGTGAGTTCCTCGTCGCTCATGCGCCCAAGAATGGTGGGATTGGCGATCTTGTAGCCGTTCAGATGGAGCACCGGTAGAACGGCGCCGTCACGCGCCGGATTCAGAAACTTGTTGGAATGCCAACTGGTGGCCAGGGCTCCGGTTTCAGCTTCGCCGTCGCCGATCACGCAACAGGCCAGCAGGTCGGGATTGTCGAATACCGCTCCGTAGGCGTGGGCCAGGGAATATCCCAGTTCGCCGCCTTCGTTGATGGACCCGGGTGTCTCCGGCGCCGCGTGGCTGGGAATTCCGCCGGGGAAGGAGAACTGCCGGAACAGCCGGCGCAGTCCACCCTCGTTCTGCTGAATGTGCGGATAAAGCTCGCTGTATGTGCCTTCCAAATAAGTGTTGGCCACCACACCGGGACCGCCGTGACCGGGACCGGTAATATAAATGGCGTTGAGATCGTATTTTCTGATCAGCCGGTTGAGATGCACGTACACAAAATTCAGTCCTGGCGTTGTTCCCCAGTGCCCCAGCAGTCGCGGCTTGATGTG
>DATJEH010000094.1:0-2195 GCA_035496875.1 Terriglobales bacterium
TACCCCGATTTGCACCGGTTACCATTGCCGCCCTGCTGGCCACCCTGGTTTGTATCTTCGCCTTCCAGGCCGACAACATCACCGGGCGCTACTTCCATGTGCTCCTGATCGCCATCCCCATTCTGCTGCAGGTGTATTTCAACTCCGGGCTGGCCTATGGGCTGATGCGACTGTTCCGCGTGCAACACTCGATTGCCGCCCCGGGAGCGCTCATCGGCGCCAGCAATTTCTTCGAGCTGGCGGTCGCCACCTCCATCGCACTATTCGGAGCGGGCTCCGGCGCCGCATTGGCCACGGTGGTGGGCGTGCTGGTGGAGGTGCCGGTCATGCTTTCCGTCTGCAATGTTTGTAACCGCACGCGAGGCTGGTTTAGGTGGGAGGAGGGTGCTCCCGTGCTATTACCTCAAACCGCTGCTAAGGGCTGAAGAATGCTGACCGGTAAGGGGCGCGTTCTTTTTCTCTGCACCGGCAACTCCTGCCGCAGCCAGATGGCGGAGGGCTGGCTTCGTCACCTGGCCGGCGACCGTTTCGAGGTGGCGAGCGCCGGAACCCGGCCCGCGGGGCTCCATCCTGACGCGGTGCTGGTTATGCGCGAGGCCGGTGTGGATATTGCGGAACATCGCTCCAAGAGCGTCTCCGAATTCCTGCAGCAGCCCTTCGAATTTGTGATCACGGTGTGCGACAGCGCCAAAGAAGCGTGCCCTTACTTTCCCGGTAAAGTCCAGCGCCTGCACTGGAGCTTTCCCGACCCGGCAGCATCCTCGGGAACATACGAGGAGCGATTGGCCGTCTTCCGTCAGGTTCGCGATCAGATCGCCAATCGGATAAGGGATTTCATCTCCCAGACCTGATTGACGGCCTTCGCGGGCGGGGGCGCCCGCGACACAAAAGTTCTTTGGGCTAAATTGCTGAGTGCCAAATGCCAATGGCCGCTCTTCTCCCCCCTTGCCCAATCCCGCGCTCAGACGGTACTCTGAAGATTCCACATCTTCACGAGGGACCCAAATGCCATCTGCCCCGCGCTACGTCTGGATGGACGGCGCCCTGCTCGCATCCCAGGACGCCAACCTGCACTTCATCAACGCCGGCCTGCACTACGGTATCAGCGTGTTTGAAGGCATCCGCTGCTACGCCACCGACCGCGGTCCGGCCATTTTTCGCCTGCCCGAGCACGTGGACCGGCTGCTGGATTCGGCCAACGTTATCGGTTTCCGCGACTTGCCCTGGACGCGCGAACAGCTGATTTCGGCGATTGACCAGACCGTGGCCGCCAACGGGTTTGGCGACTGCTACATCCGCCCCCTCATCTGGCTGGACGGCGCCATGAACATGGTGGTGGAATCGGGCAAGCTGCGCCTGGGCATCGCGGTGTGGGAGTGGGGCCACTTCCTGGGCGCGGAGGCGAAGGAGCGCGGCATTCGGGCCAACGTTTCGTCATTTACTCGCCACCATCCCAATATCGCCATGACCAAGGCAAAGATTTCCGGCAACTATGTGAACTCGGTGCTGGCTAAGACCGAGTCGCTGCGCCTGGGCTTCGATGAAGCCATCATGCTCGACCCCGAAGGCTATGTGGCCGAGTGCACGGGAGAGAATATTTTCGTGGTGCGCCGCGGCACCATCTACACGCCGCATACCGCCGCCATCCTGGAAGGCATCACCCGGGACGCGGTGCTTACTCTGTGCCGCGACCTCAATTATCGCGTGGTGGAGCAGCCTATCTCGCGCGATCAGCTTTATGTGGCCGAGGAAGTTTTTGTCTGCGGCACCGCGGCCGAGGTCATCGGGCTGCGCGAGATTGATATGCGTACGGTAGGCTCCGGCAAAACCGGACCCGTCACCAAGGCGGTGCAGCACGCATTCGAGCAACTCACCCGCGGCCGCCATCCACGCTCGGCGGAGTGGCTGCACGTCGTGAGCTCGGCGGAAGTGGCGCAAGCCGCCCCGCGTGGCTGAACCTCCCGGGCACGCCTACTCGTAGTGCAGCGCCACCATGGGGTCCACCCGCATGGCGCGGCGCGCCGGGATAGCACAGGCGGCCAGCGCCACCAGGGTCAGTACTACCGAAACCGCCACATAGGTGAGGGGATCGGTGGGGCTCACCGTCAGGAAGGTGCCCACCAGGCGCGACGCTGCCAGCGCTGCCAGCACTCCCACCGCCAGCCCCAGCACCACAATCACGATTCCCTGCCGCA
>DATJEH010000095.1:0-4848 GCA_035496875.1 Terriglobales bacterium
AACGCCGCCGTGCGGTAGCCATGGTGATGCAGGATGTCGGGAAGATAGGGCAGGCTGGCGGCTAAGGGTTTTCCGAAATCATTTACCTGGTTGTACTGCGGATAGGTCCCGGTCAGGATGGTGGCATGCGAGGCTGTCGTCAGCGGCACGTGAGCGTAAGCGTGGGTAAATACGACGCCTTGCTTGGCCAAGGCATCGAGATGGGGGGTAAGGCCGAGCTTGCAACCCAGAAATCCCATGCGGTCGGCGCGGGTGGTGTCCAGAGTGATGAGGACCACGTTAGGTGGCGCGGAAGGAGCGGCAAAGCTGATGCCGGCCGCCAGCAGGAGCAGGAAAAGAACCAGGGCGCGCTGCAACTGCATAGGAGAAGGCGAGTTTAACACAGCCCCGGCGCTAGCTTTTCACACCCGCCGCTCGTCAGGTCGTGCATGCAGAGTCTGCTGCGCCTGACCGCGACAAGAGCTGCCGGAATGGGCGCGGGACGGGCGGTTGCCGGCAACAGTTGTAGAGTGTGTGTATATTTCCCGATGCGGCAAATGCATAAAAAATGTCGTACAAGCGATTGACACTTCCGCGAATATCGCTAAACTGCAGGCTCAGTATTGCTTGGGCTCACTTCATCATTAGCTGACTTCAAAATTCAGCGGTATTCCTCCGGGAGGCGGCTATGCGGATGCAGGCTTGCGTAACGCGGTTGGCAGTCCTGTTCATTTCTTTGGTGGTTCTGGTTTCTTCTCCAGTTCTAGCCCAGAAAATCACCGGTGATATCTCCGGCGATATAGCCGATACCAGCGGCGCGGTTATTCCCAACGCGGCAGTAACCGCAAAAAACCTGGGAACCGACTTGACCCGCACCGCCACCACCACCAGCAGCGGTTCCTACCGCATTCCCGACTTGCCCGTGGGCAACTACTCGGTAAGCGTGCAGGCCGGCGGCTTCAAGACCATGAAGCGGCAGGTAGAAGTCGCCGCCAACGCGGTCATCCATGCTGATTTCAAGATGCAGGTGGGCTCGCGCGAGGAAACGGTAACCGTGGAAGGCGTGGCCCCGATGGTGGATCTCTCCAGCAACAACAACAATTACGTTGACCAGGAGAAAATCGAAACCGTTCCCTTGAACGGCCGCGACTTCAATTCCCTGCTGGCTATCACTCCCGGCGTGCAGCGCGCTCCCGGTGGAGGATTTCTCGCTATCAGCATTAACGGCTCCCGCACCACTTCCAACAACTACTTCATAGACGGCCTCTACAATAACGACCGCTATTACGGCGACTCAGCCGTGAACCAGACCGGCGTAGTCGGTATTCCCGCAACTATTTTCCCGCCCGAAGCCATTGAGGAGCTTACGGTGCAGGAAACTCCTTCGGCGGAATTCGGCGTCAAGGGCGGCGCTCCCATCATGCTGGGGATGAAGAGCGGCACCAATGATTGGCACGGCTCCGCCACCTGGGTGCGTCACACCAACTTTGCCGATGCCGCAAACTATTTCTCCAAGCACAACACCGACAATTGCGCATCGCCCGGCGAGTGCCAGTCCACTCCCCTGCACAACAATCAGTTTGGCGGCACCATCGGCGGCCCCATCATCAAGGATAAAGCTTTTCTGTTCCTCTACTACGAAGGCCAGCGCTACACCTCGCTGGCCGTGAGCAGCCGGACTGTCCCCAGCCCGCAGGACATTCAGGGCGCCATGGCCGATATCGCGGCTCATCCCGGTCTAAGCATCAGCCCGGCGGGACAGAAGTTGCTCAGCTACTTTCCCACCTCTCCCACCGAGACCTTTGTCGCCCAAACACCCACGCGCGCCAGCGCCAATGGCTTCGGCACCAAATTTGATTTTCGCCTCAACAATAAGCACAGCTTCACCGCGCGTTACATTTTAGGCGACAGCCTGCAGAGTGCTCCCCCCTACGCCGGACTCCCGGCGGGCGGATCCAACCCGGCTTTATTCAACTCGATTGCGCCGTCGCGCGCACAGATGGCCGGCATAAGCTGGACCTGGACCATCAGCAACAACAAAATTCTGGAAAGCCGGCTGGGCTTGACCCGCTTCGCCCAGATCATTGACGTCAATAACAAGATTGATCCCAAGAGCCTGGGCGTGGACACTGGCCCTCTTTCTCCCGCCGACTTTGGCGTGCCCTACGTTTACCTCTCTCCGCTCGGGTACGGCGGCTACATCGGCGGCGTCCAGGGCTATCCCATTACCACCCGCCCGGACCAGACTTGGGATTGGTCGGAGCATTTCTCCTGGGTGAAGGGCAATCACACCATCAAGTTCGGCGGCAACTACCAGCGCGCCTACACCAACAGTTTGCGCAATCGCGCCCGCACCGGCTTGGTCTTCGGCTACTTCCTGGGCTACGCCGGCTCCATTTCCGGCAATCCCATCCAGGACACCGTGGAGCAACTCCTGCTGGGCAGAGCCGACGACGCCAACCGCAACTTTGGCGACACCCACCGTCACATCTACCAGAAATCCGTCGGCTTTTATGGGCAGGATGACTGGAAGGTGACCCCCCGCCTCACCCTCACTTATGGCCTGCGCTGGGACATCAATGGCGCCCTTAGCGAAAGCGACAACATCGGCTCCAATTTCTTCCCCGATCGGGGTCTGGTGCAGCTCGGTCAGGGGATTAACCGGCTGTACAACCTGGATCTGCACGATCTTGGCCCGCGCGTCGGTTTCGCCTGGGATATCTTCGGCAGCGGCAAGACCGCCCTGCGCGGCGGCTACTCGCTCACCTACGACACTCCCAACTTCGCCGCTTTTGCAGCCCCCTATACCTTCGCCCGCGCCCGCGCCGGGTCCTTTTCGCAACCCTTCCTGGGCCAGTTCTCTTCCACCTCGGTTGCCGTGGATGGCGATGTAGGCTTGGGCAACGCCACGGTTCTGCCCAATGATCCGGCTGCCACCTGTCTGGATCCCAATAATCTTGCCGCCGGCGGCGACTACGTCTGCATTGATAAGGGACCCATTTTCGGCAGCAATCCTTCGGGAACGCCGCCTTACAACGCCTTCTCCATCGTCAACAATTTCAAAACTCCACGCATGCACAATTTCAACCTCAGCCTGCAACAGGAGCTCAATGCCAACAACGTGATCACCGTGGGCTACTCCGGTCAGCGTGGGCGCGACCTCGTCATGTATCGTGACCTGAACGCCAGCCCACTGGGCAGCGCCGGCGATTTCGCTGACCGCCCCTTCAGCACCCTTTATCCCGACCTGAACCACATCATCCAGGCCACCAACGCCGCTAAATCGCAATACGATTCGCTGCAGATGACACTGAACCAGCGCAACTGGCACGGCCTTGATACGCAGTACAACTTCACCTGGAGCAAGTGCTACGACATGAATTCCGTGAACCGCGGCGGGGCCGGCGATTACCCCCAGCTGAACAACCCCTTCACTCCCCGCGATTCCTGGGGCCTGTGCGATCATGACGTGCGCCTGAATTTTAATGTCGGCGGCGTTTATGCTGTGCCCTCCATTCCCCACCTCGGCCAGCGACTGGGAAGAGGCTGGGAGCTCAGCACCATCTACACTGCCATCAGCGGCCGCCCCTTTACTGCCCTGCTGAGCGGCTCCGATCCCTCCGGACAGGGCCTCACCGGCAGTTCCATCCGCGCCGCCTGGGACGGTACCCCCATCCACTACAACACCCGCAATCCCGACCAGTACGTGGTGGAAACCTTTACCGCCGCTGGCCAGCCTGACCCCTGCGGAGACACCTCCGGCGGCTTACCGCTTTCTCCCTTTTATTTTCCGTGCGCTGGCACGGTGGGAAATTCCCGCCGCAACCAACTGATCGGCCCCGGCCTCAGCCAGTGGGACATGACGCTCATCAAGAACACCAAAATCACCGAGCGCTTGAATTTCCAGTTCCGCTGGGAGGTTTACAACATCCTCAACCGGGCGAACTTCTACTACTTCCCGGATAACACCCTGGGTTCCACGTTCGGACAACTCACCAAAACCTCCGATGTGGCGGTGGGCAATCCCGTGATCGCGCAAGGCGGCCCGCGCAACATGAACTTCGCGATTAAGTTCACGTTCTGAGGAGAAGTTTTGGGCTCGGATGCGTGCCGCTGACCAGCTGCCCAGGCGCAGCCTTGGTCAGCGGACATTCGCGCTAGAGGTGTTTGGTTAGCCCTTTGACATATCTCAGCGTAACCACCACACTGGCAACCAAGGGCAGCAAAAAAGCACAGAGATGCAGCCCCCAGAGCGCAAAATCAGAAGCCGGGGGCTGGGGAGCAGGAATCATTCTTGCGACCGCATAATAAATCATTCCCGATAGCAGAAAAGCCCAGCCTCCAAACCGGTTGGAACGGTACCACGTGCTTTCATCCCGCAGAGTCTGGGCTGTGCGAATGCCATACCAGCGGTTTCGCGGAATGAAGCCAAGAACTAGCGGCAACGCGATTAGGCTGATAAGCAGTGACGGTATGAAGAAGGGCTGATGGATCATATACGCCGCGGGACTCAGCGCTCCTCGCTCAGCGAAATTATCCAGCATTTCAACCTGGCACTCACCCAACCCGGGCATACACGTGTTCCAGTTTCACCGTGGGCGCAATGGCGCCGAGGACCGTTTCTGTTACAGCTTTCTGACTGATTTTCGCCCCCTCCACTTCCAGCAGCGTGACCGCTGCGATCGCGGAGTACTGTTCACCGGCCGCGAACATCTGCGCCAGCGCTATCTGCAGCGGCGACAGGCTCGGGTTGAAGGCTACGTTTTCTATGTACGAGCCCTGATAGATCCGGCCTTTGTTGCTGCGGATCGCTACCCCCGATGGAGAAGCGCTATAGGGTGCGTAGGCTCTGCGGGCCGCTTCCAGGGC
>DATJEH010000096.1:0-9039 GCA_035496875.1 Terriglobales bacterium
TAAACGGCGCTAGGTGGGGACTTTGAGTACCAGATAGCCGCCGACCAGGGCGAAGATCAGGTCCGGCGACCAGGCCGCCAGCAGCGGCGGCAGCTGACTGAGGTTCCCCATGGCTTCAAACAAGCTGGAAACGATGGTATAGGCGACGGCAATGCCTACCGCAACCGCTACTCCAGTCAAAGCCCCGCGGCGTGCGGTAGTGAGGGCAAAAGGAATGGCCAGGATGGCCATCACGAAGGTGATCAGCGGAAAGGCGAACTTTTCCTGCAGCTGCACTTTAAGCCGGACCACGTCGAAGCCGGATTGCTCCAGGTCGCGGATGTAGCGAGTCAGCTCGTCATAGCTCATTTCCGAAGATTGTTTCACCTCTTTCTTGAAATACGAGGGCGGCTCGTTGAGCTGGGCGAAGGTGGCGACGTCGAACCTTTTGTACGACCCGATGGCCGGGCCATGGAAGGCGCGGTCCCAGCCTTTCTCGTAAATCCACTTGCCCAGGCTGTCTTCCCAGTGGGCGCGCGCGGCATAAATCCGGCGGGTGATCTGGAAACTGTGAGGCTCGAACTCGTAAGCGGTAATGCGGGCGAACTGGTCGCGGTCGGAATCGAAAAACTGGTAGTAGTAAATGGTGTCGTGCTCGCCGACGATCCAGCGGCGGTCAGGCCGCAGATAAGTCTGCGCCGGTTTGCCCTTGATGATGTTGCGCAGAGCGTCCTGGCGGCGGTTGGCGGCCGGCAAATAGAACTGGTCGAAGAAAAACAGGCTGCCGGCCAGGAGCACGCCGGTAAGCAGGATGGGCACCACGATACGATAAATGCTGATGCCGCTGGCCTTCATGGCGGTCAGTTCGTTAGCCTTCTGCATCAGTCCCAGAGTCACCAGCACCGCCAGCAGCATGCTCATGGGTGTGGTCTTGTAGATGAGGTAAGGGGCCACATTGAGCAGGTACTCACCCACGATGGTGAGCGGAATCTTGTTACGCAGAATGTCGCTGAGCAGCTCGAAAAAGGTGAACACCAGCACCAGGATGAGGAAGGTGGTGAGGATCATCACCAGGTAGGTGACAAATTCTTTCAAGATGTAGTCGTCGAGCAGGAGGGGAAAGCGGGCGCTGAACACACGTTTGCGGGAGTAAACGCGCTCCAGGGCGCTGCCGCCCGTCCGGCCGGGCAGCAGGGACTGCTTCTGCTTGATGGCGCGCTGGCGCACTCGTTCCCACCAGGCACGCACCGAGCCGATTTCGATTGGCATCTGGTCCACGCGCCACAGCAGGGCCACGCCGCCAATGAAAAACAGAATGTTGGCCAGCCACACTCCCAGGGCGGGGGAGAGTTTTCCCTGCCGAGCCAGCGATACCCCAAACAGAGAAATGAAGTAATAGACGAACACCAGCGCGATGGTGAGGACGATGCCGGTGGACTTGCCGCCCTTCTTGGAGGAGAGCCCCAGCGGGATGCCCACCAGGGCGAGCACCAGGCAGGCGGTAGGCAGGGCGAGGCGCCGGTTGAACTCGATCATGTAGGAACGAGCCAGACCGCGGTCCTTGGTAATGCCCGCCTGCCGCAGCAAAGCGCTGGTGGTGAGCTCGGTCGTAGGCATGGGTTGTCCCTGGTTTTCCGGCGGCATCTGGATGGGAATATCGGTGGCGTTGAAGGTGGTAATGGAGTAGTTCTGCGGATTTTTGGGGTCGGTTTCGTGCTGCTGCCCGTAAATGAGGTGCAGGTGCACGTCCTGCGGGCCTTCACTTACAGCCATGCCCTGGCGGGCGACGATAATCTTAGGATTGGAGGGGTCGGTGATGTCAGCCAGAAAAACATTGCGCCACAGGGCGGACCCGGCGGTGGTGGTGGCGTCCTGCACATAGAGCACGATGTTGCGGAAGCCCTCGTAAAACACGCGGGGCTGCACTTCAAAGGAGACTTGCGAGGTTTTGAGCTTGTCCTGAAGGTGGTCAAGGGCGGCAGCCGAGCGCGGCGCCCAATAAACATTGTTGACCATGGCCAGCGTCCAGGCGGCAAAGACGAAAATCGAAATAATGCGGACGAAGGTGGCAACGCCGATGCCGCTGGCGCGCATGGCGGTGACTTCACTGTCGGCGGCCAGGCGGCTGAGCCCGATCAGAATGCCCACCAGAACGCCCATGGGAATGGTGATGGTCAGGGCGGTGGGAACCGTGAAAAAGAAGAGCTCGGCCACGCTGGGCAGGGGAGCGCTGGCCCGCACTACCAGCTCCAGAATTTTTTCCAGGTCGCGCAGAAAAATGACAAAGGTGAATACCGCAGCCCCGATCAGGGCGTGGGAGAGCACTTCCCGCAGAATGTAGCGCGTGAAAATTCTCATGCGGCGCTAAGGAGAGCGTGCAACCGTCGGTAAAATGAAGTCTAGCACGGAGCCGAGGCAGTTCTGAGTTCCCGCTTCTCAGCTCCCAGTACTCGGTCTGGTGCGCCATTCATCCGCTCGAGACGGTTAGGCTCCGGAGGCGGGAAGCCCCGGAGTCCAGCAAATCGGGCCGTAATGGGGGCTTCACCCCCGGGTCCCGAGCCAGGCGAAGACCTTGGTGCAACATGCCCAGCCGCTTGGTCGCGTATGCCATGCTAGACTTTTATTTCCCCCGGGAGCCAGCAACTTCTTGTCATGCCTGTTATCCGCGTAGTTCTGCTCTGGCACATGCATCAGCCGTATTACAAAGACCTGGTCACGGGCGAATACCGCCTGCCCTGGGTAAGGCTGCACGCGCTCAAGGACTACTATGGCATGGTGCGCGTGGCGGAGGAGTTTCCCGGAGTGCACCAGACGTTCAACCTGGTGCCCTCGCTGGTGGCGCAGATCCAGGAGTATGCCGCGGGAACAGCACGGGATCCCTTCCTGGAACTGGCCTCCAAACCGGCTGCCGAACTCAGCCCTGAAGAGCGGCGCCAGGCACTGCAATACCTGTTCCAGGCCAACCCGGTGCACGTGATCGGGCGCTATCCCCGCTATCGTGACCTGTGGGAGCGCTATCACGGAGCCGGCGAGATTCCGTCGCGCGCCGAGCGCTTTTTCCAGGACCGGGACTACACCGACCTGCAGGTGCTGTCGCAACTGGCGTGGTTTGACGAATACTTCCTCCAGGAGCCGGAAATTGCCGCTCTGGTGCGCAAGGGCCACGATTACACGCGCGAAGAGCAGGTGTTCGTGATGGCGCAGGAAAGCAAGCTGCTGCAGCGTGTACTTCCGGAGTACGTGGCAGCGGCGCGTAGGGGCGTGGTTGAGCTCTCCACCTCGCCCTTCTACCACCCCATTCTGCCGCTGCTTTGCGATACCGATGTGGGCGGCGAATCCAATCCGGGAAGGCCATTGCCACTGGCCAGGTTTCAACACCCGGAGGATGCCCAAGAGCAATTGCGGCGGGGGTTGGAGTTGCACGAGCGCGTCTTTGGCAGCCGGCCGCGGGGAGTCTGGCCGTCGGAAGGAAGCGTTTCCGAGCAGGCGCTGGCCCTGGCCCAGGAACAGGGCGTGCAGTGGATGGCGACCGACGAAGGCGTGCTGGGGCGGTCACTAGATTTCAACTTCGCCCGCGACGGCAGCGGCCGCTTGCCCCAGAACGGGGCAGAGAAGCTTTACACCATTTACCGCTTCGAAAAAGAAAACACGCGAATGCACTTATTCTTCCGCGACCATACTCTGTCGGACCTGGTAGGGTTTGTGTACTCGGGCATGCCGGCCAGGGAAGCGGCGGAGCATTTAATCAGAAACATCAAGGAATCAGCCCAACCCGTTTTGGCCCAGAGAAAAGACGCCGTGGTTCCCATCATCCTGGATGGTGAGAACGCGTGGGAGTACTACCCGCAATCCGGCCGCGAGTTCCTGCGCCGCTTTTATGCCGCGCTGCAGAAGGATGAGGAACTGGAGGCGGTGACCGCTTCCGAAGCCATTGCCCGGCAGGAAGAGTTCCGGGAGCTGAAGTCGCTGGTCCCAGGCTCCTGGATCAACGCCAACTTCAATATCTGGATTGGGGCGCCGGAGGATAACCGCAGCTGGGACTACCTTACCGCCGCCCACAATTTCTTCAGCGAACACGCGGCGCCAGCGGATGCCGCCAAACGCGAACTTGCATATCAGGAACTGCTGATTGCGGAAGGCAGCGACTGGAACTGGTGGTACGGGCCGGAACACCACTCGGTGAACGACCGCGACTTCGACGAGCTTTACCGCAAGCACCTGGCCAATGTTTACCAGGCGCTGGGAGCGACGCCGCCCGAGCATCTGGCCCATCCTATCTACGCCGGCGTGGCCCGGCCGGTTTATGTGCCGCAGACCGCCTACATTCATCCCCGGGTGGAGGGCGATCTGGTGCGCTACTTCGGCTGGATCGGAGCAGCGATGTACACAGCGGATAGGCGGTCGGGTTCCATGCACGGCAAGCAGTTCGTGCTGGATGCGGTGTACGCCGGAATTGACGAGCAGTTTCTGTACGGACGCATGGACTTTGTGGACGCACCCCCAAAGGAACGCTGCGACCTGCTGGTGAACCTGGAACTGTGGGCGGAGGAGAGCAAAAAGCCCTCGCGCGCGATGTCGCTGGAGGCGGCCTGCGAAGACGGCACGATTTCGGCCTGGTATTTGCGGGAGACCGAAAGGGGCGAATTAGTGGCGGGTTCGGAGCAGGAGGGGGATGGGGCAACGCTGGTGCTGCGCAAGAATTTTGAATTCAAGCTGCCCCTGCAATGGCTGGCGCCCCAGTGGGCCGTGCAGGTGCGAGAAAAAGGAGCGACCGCCGCCGGCAAGTTGCGGGTCCGCTTCAGTCTATGGCGGGACCGCCTGCCTATTGATGGCCTGCCGCTGGAAGGCTGGATTGAACTGCATCTGCTCAGCGAGCCCGAGCTGGCGGCGTTCGCGTTTGCACAGTAATGGGAGTTGGTGGTCAGGAGTCGGGAGTCGGCAAAACCCGTTGGCTAAGCAGGATCTTGCTGACTCCCGACTACTTTCATTCCGCTCCGTTGGTCCCGCTGCTGGCGCCCACCACCGTCGGTCTGCTCACTTCAAAAATCAGAACCGTGCCCGCCGCCAGGGTGGCGGACCGCCGCTTATACAGCCAGTGAGCCATAGTCGCGCCCGCGCCCACGCCGGCGCCGATCAGACCGCCCTCGGCGCCGCCCATCAGCGCACCCATCACTAATCCCGCGCCGCCGCCGATGGCGGTTTCGCGGGTGTCGTGGCGGTCGTGGCCGCTGCCCTTGAACTGGCCTTCCTCATTAACGTCAGAGCCGTCGCGCAAGCTGGTATCCACCAGCACAGCGCTGAGCGCGTACTTGGCGCCGTTGGGCAGGGTGACAGAATCGGGGTGCAGGCCGATAGTGGGCTTGCCGGTGATGCGCCGCGGTTCGCTGATCTTGGTGATATGACCCACAATGGTCGCACCGCTGGGAATCACGACTTTGCCCGATTCCATCACCGGTTGGGTCACGGTGCCCCAGAACTGATCGCCGGACTTATTCATGAAGGTGGCCAGCGTGCTTTGCAGCTTGATGTAAACGGGGGTGCCGGGAGAGAGCGTGGATTGCGCCAGCGCCGGCAGTGACAGCAGGGCAGTGGCGAGCAGTAGTGCCATGCGTTTCTTCATTGATGCCTCCGATTTAGTTCCTGGTATCTGGTTGAAGTTGATCAGTTCTTGCCTGTGTCTCTAGCCGTGCGTCTGTAATTTCCTGAGTGCATCCAGAACCTGTTCCATGGGGGCGCGGTCAGCCTGGCCGTCGCCGCGGTAAATAAAGCGGACCACGCCGCCGCGGTCAACAACCAGGGTAGCGGGATGCGCGATGTTGAAAGCATCCATGCCGATCCGGTGATACAAGCCGTAGGTGCGGGTGACCTTTCGGTCTTCATCGAGCAGGAAAGGGAAGGAGACCGGATGCTCCAGCAAATATTTTGCCGGCTTGAAAAACCCTTCCCGCTTTTCCGCCGCGATGTAGAGCAAGTTGCCTCCGGGGCTGAGGATATGGTCTTTAAGTGGCTCGAACTGAGCCATGCGCTTGACGCAGTTTGGTCACCAGGTTCCGCGCAGAAATTCCAGAATGACCGGGCCGCGCTGCCACACCTCCGAGGCAGAGAAAGTTCCCTGGCGATTGGCGGCGGGCAGCGTGAAGCCGGGTGCGCACTCGCCAACGGCAAGGGTCTCCGTTCTTTCCTTCATCTCCTCTGGACTCTAGAACACGGTTTAGTTGACGAACAATAACCAAGGCAGTACCCAGTACCTGGTATCTAGTACTCAGTTGCGATCACTCCGCTGTCCGGTCTCTCGCGGCTTGTGGTTGATATAATCGTCAGTTCGGCACTCGGAACTTAGCGCCATATTTCTACCGCTTTTTCAAACTAGATACTGGGTACTGGGTACTCTTTTGAGCGCTCTCCCACCCTGTTAACAATTCAGACGAGGCCATCATGACGAAAATCCAGCAAGTTCATGCGCGCGAAATCCTGGATTCGCGCGGCAATCCCACGGTGGAAGCTGAAGTAAAGCTTGAAGGCGGCGCAAAAGGTCGGGCGGCCGTGCCCAGCGGCGCCTCCACCGGCGAGCACGAAGCAGTGGAACTGCGCGATGGCGATAAAAAGCGCTATTTGGGCAAGGGGGTGCTTAAAGCTGTGGAGAACGTGAACGGCGAGCTCGCTGACGCCCTGTGCGGCGTGGACGCCGCCGACCAGCGCACACTAGACCAGAAGGTGATCGAACTGGATGGCACCGAAAACAAGTCGCGCCTGGGCGCGAACGCGCTGCTGGCGGTTTCCATGGCGGCGGCACGGGCCGCGGCCTGCGCCCACCAGTTGCCACTCTATCGCTATCTGGGCGGGGTGGGCGCGAATCTGTTGCCCGTGCCCATGATGAATATCCTCAACGGTGGCGCCCACGCCGATAACAATGTGGACTTCCAGGAATTCATGGCCATGCCCGTCGGCGCCAAGTCCTTCTCCGAGGCCCTGCGGTGGGGCGTGGAGGTGTTTCACACCTTAAAGGGAGTGTTGAAGAAGCGCGGCTATAGCACGGCAGTGGGGGATGAAGGCGGGTTTGCCCCTTCGGTGAAATCGAACGTGGAGGCAATCGAGGTGGTGCTCGAGGCCATCAGCGCCGCCGGTTTCAAGCCAGGCGTGCAGGTGGCCATCGCGCTCGACCCTGCGGCCAGCGAGTTTTACCAGGACGGCAGGTACGTGTTCAAAAAATCCGATAAGTCGGCGAAGAGCTCGGAAGAAATGGTGCGCTACTGGAGCGAGTGGGTGCGCCAGTATCCTATCGTATCGCTGGAAGACGGACTGGCGGAGGACGACTGGAAGGGCTGGCAGATGCTGACCCGGGAGTTGGGTGGGCGCATCCAGCTCGTGGGCGATGACCTGTTCGTCACCAACGTCAAGCGTCTGCGGCAGGGAATCGAGCAGAACGTGGGTAATTCGATCCTGATCAAGGTCAACCAGATCGGCACAGTCAGCGAAACCCTGGATGCCATTGACCTGGCGCGGCGCAACGGCTACACGGCGGTAATTTCGCACCGCTCCGGCGAAACGGAGGACACGTTCATCTCCGATTTCGCGGTGGCCACGGCCGCGGGCCAGATCAAGACGGGGTCGGCTTCGCGCACCGACCGCGTCGCCAAGTACAACCAGTTGCTGCGCATTGAAGAAGAGCTGGGCGAGGGAGCGAGGTTCCTGGGATTGAAGGCGCTGAATTATCACGGGGAAGCGGCGGGGACAGCGCGGGCGTAAAGCCTTTTCACCACAGAGGACACGAAGGCCACAGAGGAAAATTGGGAAATTATTCCAGGGGATTAGCCCCAGCTTAGAAGCTCCGGTTATTTCCACTGCTGCATGGGCTCCCAAGTAGGAGGCATCATATGCTCGCTGAACACACACCACAGGAACTAGAGCTCTGGTCACAGCTACAGGAACAAGTAGTGCGCAAAATTCACGAATCCGATCTCGCGCTGGATATCGAGTACCAAGACGTGGATGGACAACTCACATTGAGGCGTAAAAAGCCCATTCTGCGAGAAGTTGTCCTGAGCTTCAGTAGTCCCAATCAATTTATGAATGTGCATTATCGGCAAGACGGTCGGCCATCTGGACTACCGCTAATGGTGCGGGTGGAGGGCACTCGGTTGATCAATGCCGCATCTGACGCACCTTTGACAGTAGACGATCTAGTTACAATTGTTCTGGCGTTTTTACGGGAACGCAAATAACTGCGCATTCTAATTTTAGGTGAACTATTTGTTCTCTGTGTCCTTTGTGTCCTCTGTGGTGAATGGGGTGTTGTGGTGAATAGCCAATGCCGAATAGACCGAAACCTCTGATCCTCGTCATCCTCGACGGCTGGGGCTACCGCGCGGAAACCAAGGCCAACGCCATTGCCCTGGCGCGCAAGCCGACCTATGACCGCCTGCTGCGCGAATATCCCAACACGCTTATTCACACCAGCGGGCCTTATGTTGGTCTGCCCGAGGGCCAGATGGGCAACAGCGAAGTCGGCCACCTCAACATTGGCGCCGGGCGCATCGTGCACATGGACATCACCCGTTTGGACCTGATGATTCAGAACGGCGAATTTTTTTCCGATCCCACGCTGCTGGCGGCCATGAAGCACGCGCGCAGCGGCGGGCGGCGGCTGCACTTGTTTGGGCTGCTCTCCGACGGGGGCGTGCACTCCCACCAGAACCATCTCTACGCGCTGCTGAAAATGGCCAGGCAGAACGGCGTAGACCGGGTCTTTGTGCACGCCTTCATGGACGGGCGCGACACCCTTCCCACCAGCGGCGCGGGGTATCTCGAGCGACTGCAGCAGAAAATGCGCGAGTACAGCTCAGGCAAAATCGCCAGCGTGAGCGGGCGCTACTACGCCATGGACCGCGACCGGCGCTGGCCGCGCATCGCCAAGACCTTCAACGTGATGGTCCAAGGTGATGGCGAGGCCGCCCGCTATGTGGACGCGGTGCAGGGGGTGAAGGATTCGTACAACAAGGGTGTGACCGACGAATTCATCGTGCCTTTCGTGTGCACCGATAACAGAGGCGAGCCGCTAGC
>DATJEH010000097.1:0-15767 GCA_035496875.1 Terriglobales bacterium
CCCGCGATCGAGGCCGCGCTGCCGGTCAGAAAATGCCAGCCCTTTTCCGCTTCCGGCCGTCCGTAGGTGGCCAGCACCGTCTTCTTCTTTGCCGCCGCCATCTCCGGCGTCTCCTGCGGGTCGAAGCTCACCGTCAGCACCGTGAAATCCCTGCCCACCGAGTAGCCAATCGCGCGCAGTGCTCCCGTCAGCCCCTGCAGCACCTGCCCGCACAGCATGGGGCAGTGGAAGTAAACGAAATTCAAAATTACCGGGCCGTTCCCCAGATACTGCCCCAGACGCACCTGCTTTCCCGTTTCGTCACGGAACTCCAGGTCCGCCGGAATCTGCTTGCCCAGCCGTTGCTGGATGCCCACGTGCTTCAACTGCGGCGGGCGCGCGCTGGCCGGCGGAGACAGCGGATCCAGCGTCTGGCCCCAGGCGCCCACGCACAGCACCGCCGCCGCCGCCATCGCCCACAGACCCGTTCTTCCCCGCATCTTCCTTCTCCCGCTCACCTTTTCTCCTGCGGCTCTCCGCCCACCGACTGCGTCGCTGTCGGTCCCCGTTGTACCTGGGCCGCTTGCGCCGCCGTCACCGGGCTCTCGTTCCCCTGCCGCACCGGCAAACCCCGCTGCGCGATTATGTCGATCGCCTGCTCGATGGGTATGTGGGCTATCCCCGCCTGCTGATCCGCCCAGCCGTAGCTGTTCAGTATTTCTTCTTCCTGGGCGCGGAACTTGTTCAGGTCGCCCGCCGGATTCGGCTGTAGCCGCGGTTGCGGGAAGCCCTGCACCACCCTCTCCGTGTTCGCGTTGTCGTGCGCCGTTTGCAGCGGCGACGGCATCCGCGCCTGCTTGCGCTGAAATCCGTTCAGATAGGCGTAAAAGCCCCACAGCACGAAATAGATGAGCACCGATGTGACCGCCAGCCCCACCAGAAACAGCAGCACCCCGTGCGGGCTCAGGTCCCGCCGTTCGTAGCGCGTTTCCGGGTTCTCGATCTCGTGTTCCGATTTGTTGTGCTCGTCAGTCAATGTCAGGCCCCAATATGGCGCGGGCGCGCGGATCGTGCAGCGGCGCCAGCGGCCGCGCTCTCAGGTTCCGGTAAAACAGCCATACCCAGAGTCCCCCCATGGCGATGGGAATCACCAAATCCAGCCAGCTGATATGAAACGCATCCTTATTGAATGCCGGCTCGATCTGCCAGAACAGATCCAGCCAGCGCATCGCCAGCATCCACACCGCCACCCACACCAGCGCCCGCGGATTCCTTTTCAGATTCTTCGAAAGCAGAAGCGAAAATGGAACAGCGAAGTAGAACATCAACAGGCCGAACCCCACGTATCTCCAGCCGTGGTGCAGCCGCGCCAGGTACCAGCTGATCTCGTCCGGTTCGTTGCCCGCCCAATCTATCAGCCACTGTGAGAATGTGAACCACCCCCACAGCATGATGAACGTCAGCATCAGGTTGCCGTAGTCGTTCAGATTGCTGGGCTTCAAAATGCGCCGCATGGGCTCGTACTTCGCCATCACAATGGCCATCACCGTCGCCAGGCACAGTCCGGCCAGCCCTTGCCCCGCCACAAAAATCATTCCGTAAATGGTGGACACCCAGTGTGGCTGCACCGTCATCACCCAGTCCACCGAGGCAAACGTCATGGTGAAGAAGTACACCACCAGCCCCGGTCCGCTCACCCCCCGGAAGCGCGCTCCGAACTCCCGGTCCGGCGGCTGGTCCTGCAAACCCGACCAGCGCAGCAGAAAATAAGCCGCCACTCCCCAGCCCACGAAATAAATCACCGCCCGCAGCACGAACAGCTTCCCCGACAAATACATCTGCGCCTGGTGTTGCACCCCCGCTTCCGCCACCTTGGCCGGATCGGTCCAGAAATAGAGCTGGTGCATGCCGAGGATGATGGGCACGAACAGCACTGCCATCAGCCACAGGCACCGGCTTCCCGCCTCAAAGAAGCGGCGCAGCACCATGCCCCAGCTTCCTCCCGTCAGGAACTGGGTCATCAGCAGCGCCAGGCAGCCCAGCGTCATCTCCAGCCACCACATGTAGCCCAGCAGGTAGGAGCGCATGGCCTGCGCCGGGGTGAAGATGAATCCCAGAATGCTGGCGATCCCGAAAATGATTCCTATCCACAGCGACCGCCGCTGGATCACAGCCGCCACCGGCGGTGCGGCGAAATCAATTTCCGTGCGCGGCGCCGTGCTCACTTCTGCACCCCCTGCCCCGCCGCCCCGCCGGGCGTAGTCGCGCCCGTTCCTGGTGTCGCTGGCGGTTGCGGCGGCTGCGACAGCATCCGGTCTCTGTCCGCCGGGGGCACGATGCTCAGCGGCGCTTGCTGGCTCAATTGCAGCGCCCGGATGTAGGCGATGATCGCCCACCGGTCCCGCGCCGGTATCTGCTCCGCATAGTCCGGCATGGCTCCAAATCCATTCGTGATCACGTCGAAAAAGTGTCCCAGCGGCGCGTTTCGCAGCCGGTCAATGTGGTACGAAGGCGGCCGCCGGTACCCGCGCTGCACGATCATTCCGTTCCCGTCCCCCAGCCGCGAGTGGCAAGGCGCGCAATAAATGTTGTACCGCTCCCGTCCCCGTTCCAGTACTTCCTTGGTGGCGGGAAAGGGCATCTCGTCTCCCGGATTCCCGTTGACCATCCCGCTATAGAAATAGGAGTCGGCGCGCAACTCCCCGCGCGCTATCGTCCCGGGCTCCAGCGGCCGGGAAGAGCGCATGTCCGCATAAAAATCGCTCATGCGCAGCGGCTTGAACCGCGGCTGGTCGTGCATGTCCAGCCGGCATCCCGCCGCCAGCCCCAGCCCCAGCAGCAGTGTGGCTGCGCTGCTCAGTTTCCCCCCCCGCTTAATACGGCACCTCCGAAACTCCATGCCCTCCCAATCCCTCCAGGAAACGCCGCGTCGTCGCCAGGTCAAAGCGCGGGTCGGCCGCTTCAATGCACAGGAAAAACCGGTCCCGCGTGGCGAATGCGAAACGCGGCGAATGGAACAGCGGGTGGTACGGCATGGGCAACCCGTTCAGCCCCAGCATCCCGAACAACGCCGAAAGCGCCGCGCACAATATCGTCACCTCGAAGGTCACCACCAGGAACGCCGGCCAGGAGTTGTACGGCTTGCCCCCGGAATTGATGGGATAGCTCACCGCGCTCATCCACCACTGCATCAGGTAACCGCCCGCGCACCCCAGCAGGCCCCCGATCAGCACCACCAGCGGCATGCGGTCGCGTTCGAAGCCCATAACTTCCGCCAATCCTTCCACTGGAAACGGGCTGTACCCGTCCATCTTGCGGTAGCCCTCCTCGTGCGCCTTGCGCGCCGCCAGCAGCAGGTCGGTGGGATTGTCGAATTCGGCCAGCAAGCCGTATACCGGTACCAGGCTCATGGTTCGACCTTCACCTCCGCCTCCGGCAGCAGCTCCCGCAACTCAAAAATTGAAATCATGGGCAATACCCGCAGGAACAGCAGCATGCACATGAAGAAGAACCCTACCGTCCCCAGCAGCGTGAACCAGTCCCACCGCGTCGGGTAGTACATGCCCCAGGACGAGGTCAAAAAGTCGCGGTGCAGGCTGACGACCACAATCACCACCCGCTCGATCCACATCCCGATGAGCACGTCCAGCGAAATCAGGAACAGCCATCCCGGATTGCGCCGCAGCTTGGGAATCCACAATAGCTGCGGAATCACCACGTTCATCGTGATCAGCGACAGAAACACCCACCAATACGGTCCATGCGCCCGGTCCCAGAACTGGTACATGTCATACTTGTTGCCCCCCAGCCACGCCATGAACGGCTCCATGATGTAGCCGTAGGCCACGATCAGGCCCGTCGCCAGCATGATCATGCCTGAGTTCTCCAGGTGCCGGACGGTCACGAAGTCTTCCAGCCCGTAGAAGTGCCGGATGGGAATAGCCAGGATCAGCACCATGGCGAACCCGGAGTAAATCGCGCCCGCCACGAAGAACGGCGGAAAGATAGTGCTGTGCCACCCCGGCACCAGCGCGATGGTGAAGTCGAAGCTCACCACCGTGTGCACCGAGAGCACCAGCGGCGTGGCCAGGCCCGCCAGCAGCAGGTAGGCCGTGTGATACCGCTTCCAGTGCCGCGCCGAACCCCGCCACCCCATCGCCAGGAATCCGTAAATCGTCCGCGCGTACCGGTTCACCGCCCGGTCCCGCAGCGTCGCCAAGTCGGGAATCAGACCCTGGTACCAGAACAGCAGCGACACCGTGAAATATGTGGACACCGCGAACACGTCCCACACCAGCGGGCTGCGGAACTGCGGCCACACGTTCATCGTGTTGGGGTAGGGAAACAGCCAGTACGCCAGCCACGGACGCCCCAGGTGCAGGATGGGGAACATGCCCGCGCAAGCCACCGCGAACAGCGTCATCGCCTCCGCGAAGCGGTTGATCGAGTTGCGCCACGATTGCCGCAGCAGCAGCAGAATGGCTGAAATCAGCGTTCCTGCGTGCCCGATTCCCACCCACCACACAAAGTTGACGATGGCGAATCCCCATGCCACCGGGACGTTCACTCCCCAGATGCCTACCCCCTGGTAAAAGAGGTAGGACACCGCGAACAGCAGGATGAAGGCCCAAAAACTGGCCAGCCCCACCCCCAGCAGCCAGCCCAGCGACACCGGCCGGGTCAGAACGATGGAGCTGATCTTGTCCGTGATGGTGGCAAAGGTGTGCCCCGGCGCCATCACCGGCGGCCGCCCGTGCCGCTCGCTTATCTCCTCAACTCGATCCTTCTGCTCCATGCCTTAGTTCTGCTCCGCCGGTGGCGGCAGTTCCGGGTTGGGATTGTTGATCGCCGCCAGGTACGTCGTCCGCGGCCGCGTGTTCAGCTCCGCCAGCAGTCCGTAGTTCCGCGGCGTCTCCTTCAGCTTGCTCACCCGGTTCTCTGCGTTGTTGATGTCGCCGAAAACAATGGCATCCGCCGGGCACGCCTGTTGGCATGCCGTCACCACGTCCGTCTCCCGTACCTTCCGGTCCTCGCGCTCCGAATCAATCCGCGCCTGCGTGATCCGCTGGATGCAATACGTGCACTTCTCCATTACTCCCCGGCTGCGCACGCTCACTTCCGGGTTTCTCATCATCTTCAGCTGCGGCGTGTTCCAGTCCTGCCACAGCATGAAGTTGAACCGCCTTACCTTGTAGGGGCAGTTGTTGGAGCAGTAGCGCGTCCCCACGCAGCGGTTGTAAACCATGTCGTTCAGGCCCTCGCTGCTGTGCACCGTTGCTCCCACCGGGCACACGTACTCGCAGGGCGCGTTCTCGCACTGCATGCACGGTACCGGCTGGAAATATGCCTTGGGATTGTCCCGGTCGCCTTCGTAATAGGCGTCTACCCGGATCCAGTGCATATGCCGCCCTTTGTTCACCTGCTCCTTGCCCACCACCGGGATGTTGTTCTCCGACTGGCAGGCGATGATGCACGCGTTGCAGCCTACGCACGCGCTCAGGTCAATGGACATGCCCCAGGCATAGTTCTTGTACTCGTAGTTGTAATAGAGCGTCTCATCTTTGTCCGGCGTTTCGTGGTGACGCAGGATGATCTTCGGATCCTTCGCGTATTCCGCGGCCGTTGCCGAAATCACCAGATCCCGCATTCCCAGCTCCGTGTCCATGCTCTGCTGGCCCTGCGTGCTCGCCAGCAGGTAGGTGTCGCCGGTTTTTCGCATCTGTACCGCCGTGCTCCAGGGCTCTTTCACAGTGCGGATGCGGTACATGTCGAAGCCGAAACCCGTCCCTGTCCGTCCCGCTCTCCTCCGGCCATAGCCGAGGAAGGCCGTCACCACCTTGCCCGGCTGTCCGGCCTGCACCCACACCGCCGCCCGCACCGTTCGCTCCCCGATCTTCAACTCCACCACGTCGTTGGGCTTCAGCCCCATTTGGCCTGCTGTTTCCACGTCCACCAGCACCCCGTTGTCCCACGTCAGCTTGTTCACCGGCTTGGGCAGTTCCTGCAGCCAGGCATTGTTGGAGAAGCGCCCGTCGAACACCGAGGGGTCAGGCCGGAAATTGATCTCCAGCTGGGGTTGAGTGCCCTGCGGCCCAGGTCCGAAATCAATGTTCTTCAGCTGCACCTGCTTCGGCTGAAATGCCGTGCCCGCGATGAAGCCGTCGTGCACCGCCGGACGCCAGAAGCCCTCGAAATCCACCGTGGGCGGTGCCGTCGCTGCTTTTCCTTTGCCGCCGGCCGCCGCCGCCGGCGCCGCCTGCTTCTGCAATTGCCGCTGCCAGTAGGCGCGCACGATGTCGTAGGCCTTAGTCTCACCCTGCGCCGTGAAGATGGCCAGTATTTCGGTGTCGGTTTTCCCGTTGTACAGCGGCGCAATCAGCGGCTGCATGATTGTCACCGTGCCGTCATAGGCCCGCGTGTCGCCCCACGCCTCCAGATAGTGCGCCGCATTGATATGCCACTGGCAGAATTCCGCCGTCTCGTCCTGGTAAAGCCCGTGGTGTACCCGCAGCGCCACCTTCTCCTTCATGACCAGCCCGAAGCCCAGCTCCGCCGGAGTGTCATACACCGGGTTGCCGTCCAGGATCACCAGTAGCTCCACCTTTCCCGCCTTCATGTCGCCCACCAGTTCGTTCAGCGACTGGTTCTGCTCCACGGGATTGGCGGCTACCGCCTGGCTGTAGAACACCGTACGCCCCACGTTCCCCAGGGCCGCGTTGATGGCGTGCGCCAGAGCGTGTACCACTGGCGGCTGGTATTCGCCCGCGATCACCACGCAATTTCCACGGTGTTGCTGCAGGTCCTTCACCAGCGCCGGCAGCCACCTGCTCGCCATCCCGCTGCTCGCCCCTCCCCCCACGTTTACGCCCAACTCCTTGGCCACGGCGCGTGCGAACTGCTCCAGCTCCGCTTGCCGCAAGGGCAGCCGGTGGTCGGCCTTGCCCCCCGTCGGCGTAAAGGTGGTCTCCGCCACGTACAGGCGGCCCATCGGGCGCTCCGATTCCGGACGCCGCCGCGAAGCCCAGTCCCGCGCGTAGCGCACCGCTCCCGGAAATGTGGGATACAGAAAATCCGCGTCCAGCGACAGGACCACGTCCGCCTCCGCCAGCCGGTATTGTGTTTCCACCGGCTCGCCGAACGCCATCAGCGCTCCCGCCCGCGCGTTATCGCGATTCGCCGCCTCGTACTGGTGCCATTTCGCCTGCGGAAATACCTGCAGCACCGTTTGCAGTTGCTCCCCCAATGTCGGCGACACCACCGTCCGCGTCAGGAATCTCAGCCCCGCGCCCTTGGACAGCCGTTGCGCCGCCAGCTGGCTCTGCATCGCTCCCAGAAATGCCGGATAGGAGCGGATTTCCCCCTCATAGGTCACCGCCGGCGAGCGGTCCGGATCGTACAGCTCCAGTACCGAAGCCTGCGAAAAAATGTCGCTCCCGCCCAGGCTTGCGGGATGGTCGGGATTGCCTTCCACCTTGGTTGGCCGTCCCTCGTGGCTTTCCACCAGCAGCGGCCGCCCATGTCCCCCCATCTCCATTGCGGTGGCAAAAAACAGCGGCCGCCCCGGCACCAGTTCCTCGGGCTGCTTGACGTAGGGTACGATCGGCTCCAGCGGCTGCTTGGTGCAGCTCGTCAATCCCGCCAGCGCCAGCGACGCCCCCATCAACTGCAAAAAGCCCCGCCGTGAGAAACCCTCCAGCCACTCCGATGCGCCTTTGGGAAACTCCCGCTTCACTTGCTCCCGGAACGCCGGGTCGCCCGCCAGCTCTTCCAGGCTCCGCCAGTAGCGCGGCCCGTCTTCGCTCGCCAGCTTCTCCCGGATTTCCTTCAGGTTGTGCTTCTTGCCCGGGCAAACCGCGTGATCCGCTTTTTCTTCAGCTCCCATGTCTTCTCTTCGTTACCTTCGGCCGCCTCCCGTTTAACGGTGGCACGTGTTGCAGCTGGTTATCCCCTGCACCGATCGCAGGTGGTACTTCTTCGCCAGTACTCCCCCCAGCGCCAGCTGGTCGTAATATTTCTTGCCCTCGAATTCCACCGGCTGGAATCCGGTCGGCTGCTGGTAGCGCATGTTGAATACCTGGCTCCGTGGCCGCAGGTATTTCTCCGGCCGCCGATGACAGTCCAGGCACCACTCCATCTGCAGCGAGGCATAGTTGTACATCAGCGGCATGCGGTCCACCGGCCCGTGGCAGGTGTCGCACCCCACTCCTTTGCTGATGTGAATGCTGTGATCGAAATATACGAAATCCGGCAGGTCGTTCACCCGCGACCACTCCAGCGACTTCCCCGTCTGGAAGCTCTGCCGCACCGGCTCCAGCATGGGCGCGTTGGTCCAGATCTGCGAGTGGCAGTTCATGCAGGTTTTGGTGGGCGGGATCCCTGCAAAACTGGAATTCTCTACCGAGGTGTGACAGTAGCGGCAGTCCAGTCCCAGCCCGCCAACGTGGTGCGCGTGGCTGAAGGGCACCGGCTGCGGCCGCGCCACTCCCGCGTAGGTGGTGTACGGCGAGCGCTGCAGTTGCAGCGCCGCCCACAATCCCAGCGCCACCACCACCAGGGACCCAAAAATTGTGAAGCGTGAGATTGTATTGGTGCTGCGATGAAATATCTGGGCCATCTATTGCGCAAGTGGAACGCCAACACTTCCCTGGCGTTCCTGTTCTGCTGCCGCGATTATGCCGGACATCACCACTGCCACGACCATCGTCACCAGTAAGCTGTGATTCCGGTCACGAAAACTTGTGATTATAGCATTCGCGGGCGCGCCGCCCAACTGCCGCCCGCCTGTCCTCGTGTTTATTTTCTTCGAGTGTTGAAATTTTCAACTATGCGGGCGCGAAGCCTGGCGCACCCGCGCCCCGATTAAATGTCGTATTGCGATATATTTCCGGCAAGGGTCGGAGTATATCACACCGCCATCACCAGCAGCTTCCGCTCCGTCGTCTCTTCTGCCCCGTCAGCACTGTCGGTTGCGGCACAGCGCCTGCGCGTTGCCCCCCGTTAAAAGTTTGCCCACGCGGCGGGTGGCGCCTCAACGGCCGCGGCATCCAATCCAAACCTTACTTGAACTTAGGAAAGTACGGCGGGCCCGTGGGCCCGATTCCTTCCCCCTTCCTTCCCCCTCAGGGGGCGAATCACTGTGTGGCGACATCACGACTCGTGTGGGAACGTCATGGCTGGTGTTGGGAACCAGGCTCTGGCCTGTCCACGACCGGGGCGCAGGCCCCGCTGCCGCTCCTCAGCCCCGAAGCGGCACAAGCCAGATCCTCCTGGCGCTCCTCAGCCGCGAAGTGGAACAAGAATGTAGCCCACGGCGTAAGCCGTGGGTAAACGTGCGGATGGAGTGGCGAAAGCCAAGCGGGCGCGCATCTCAGTGGCCCGGGAAAATATGGGAGCAACCCTTCCAACCGGAGAAGATGGGGGAAGCAGCCGTGGAAGCCCCGGATCTTAGTCCAGGAAAAAACGCAATAGTTAATCCGGGGCTTCAGACCCGGCGCACACTCCTCCCCCTTCTCGCCCCGCAGGGCAAGTCGAGAGCGGGAACCTCAACTAGTGGGTGATGTAGGCGGAAAAGTAATATGCCAGCACGCCGCACATGGCCAGGAACGAAATCGTGTACCCGGTCAGAATCCATACCTTGCGGCGATCTGCATCGCTGCGGGTGACAGCTTGCGCGGACCCCATTGCAGTCCCTGTGGCCGGTTGTTGCATAGACACTACCTCCCGGTTGCTATGTGATCGGTATTTGCTTACCCAATCGGACTCGGCCCTTGCAGCCCCCGGCCGGAATCGGCCGTACATAGTACGCGCCCAGAACGGGCGATTATGAATACCCCACCGCTGCCCCGGGAACTGGCAGCAATAATTCGCGGATTTTACTACGTTTTGGACACCCAAAATCACAAAAATCGCGAGCTGCGGCACATCCCGTGCTGCCCCCAAAAAACCAAAATCACGTCCCCAAAAACCCCTAAAAACGACTTAAAACCGCCTCCCCACGCCTGAAAATAGGCAAAAAAATCCCCGGCCCGCAAGCCGGGGAGAGTCTAAGAGACGGCTAACTACTTCTGCGAAGAGGTCTTCGCTTCCTTCTTGGCTTTCTTGGCGGCCTTCTTGTTGGCCTTCTTGGCTTTCTTCGCAGCTTTCTTTTCGGACTTGGACATCTTCTGGTTGCTGGCGGGAGCGGCGGTGGAACCAGCTTCCTGGGCAACGGCCACGCCGAGCAACATCGAGGCAGCGAACAACAGTGTGAGCAGCTTCTTCATTTTCCTAAACTCTCCTTAGAGATTTACGGGCATTCAGGACGCACTTGCTTGGGACCGCAGGTGATTGTCCTCACAGGATATAAACCTCACCGCCCAACAAAAGTTGCTGGCCAGGCGCAAAATTATTGCCCTGCCGGGAGGGCCGGACCGAAACGGGACTACCGCGGGAACGCAACGGTAAGTACATACATAACAGCAACTTAGAGGCTTATAATTTTGCTGTTTGTATGTGACGGCGGGCACATCGGTATAACCGCCCTAACCCATAGACTGGCCTCATTATGGATACGACAGAGATGAAACCTGCCAAGCCGAAGCCGGCGCGCGATCGTTCCCAGGACGTATTGCGGGCCGAAGGGCATCCCCTGGATGCAATTTTCAAGCCCCAGAGCGTGGCCGTGGTAGGCGCCACCGAGCGCCAGGGCAGCGTGGGCCGAACCATCCTGTGGAACCTGCTGAGCACGCCCTTTGGGGGCACGGTTTATCCCATCAATCCTGCTCGGGGCAGCGTGCTGGGAATCAAGGCCTACCGCTCCCTGGCAGCGGTGCCGGAGCAGGTGGAACTGGCGGTGATCGTCACCCCGGCGGACACCGTGCCGGCCGTAATCGGGGAGTGCATAGAAACGGGCGTGAAAGGAGCCATCGTGATCTCCGCCGGCTTCAAGGAGCACGGCGAGCACGGCAAGGACCTGGAGCGCCAAATTTTGGAGCGGATGAAGGGCACCCGGCTGCGGGTGATCGGTCCCAACTGCCTGGGGGTGATGAACCCGCTGAGCGGGCTGAACGCCACGTTCGCGCAAACCATGGCGCGGCCGGGCAACGTGGCCTTCATCAGCCAGAGCGGGGCGCTGTGCACGGCGGTGCTGGACTGGAGCCAGCGGGAGATGGTGGGCTACAGCGCCTTCGTCTCTATCGGCTCCATGCTGGATGTGGACTGGGGCGACCTGATTGATTACCTGGGCAATGACCCGCGCACGCACAGCATCGTGATGTACATGGAGTCGGTGGGTGACGCGCGCAGCTTTCTTTCGGCGGCGCGCGAAGTGTCGCTGACCAAGCCCATCATCGTGATCAAGGCGGGGCGGACGGAAGCGGCGGCGGTGGCGGCGGCCTCGCACACCGGGGCGCTGACCGGCAGCGACGAGGTGCTGGACGCGGCCTTCCGGCGCTGCGGCGTGCTGCGCGTGACCTCCATTGCCGACCTGTTCTATTTAGCGGACATTCTTTCCAAGCAGCCACGTCCGCAGGGACCGCGCCTGGCCATCCTGACCAACGCCGGCGGCCCGGGAGTGCTGGCTACCGACGCTCTCATGGGCCTGGGCGGCGAACTGGCGCCGCTTTCGCCGGAAACCATGAAAGCGCTGGACGAGCTGCTGCCGGCGCACTGGAGCCACAACAATCCGGTGGACATCCTGGGCGATGCCGGACCGCAACGCTACGCCAAGGCGCTGGAGATCGCCTCGCGCGATCGCAACATTGACGGACTGCTGACCATCCTGACGCCGCAGGCCATGACCGACCCCACGCAAACCGCGGATCAGCTCAAGCCCTACGCCAAGAGCACGGGGAAACCGGTGCTGGCCAGCTGGATGGGGGGAGCGGAGGTGGCGGCGGGCCAGGACATCCTGAACCGGGCGGGCATACCCACGTTTCCTTTTCCGGACACGGCGGCCAAAGTCTTCTACTACATGTGGCGTTACAGCTACAACCTTCGCGGCCTGTACGAGACGCCGGCGCTGCCCGGCGATGGCGAGGTGGCGGACAGCGAGCGCGCCGAGAGCATCGTGCAGCGGGCGCGGCAGGCGGGGCGCACGCTGTTGACCGAGTTGGAGTCGAAGCAGGTGCTCTCCGCCTACGGCGTTCCCTGCGTGCCCACGGTGCTGGCCATCAGCGAAAACGAAGCGGTGGAGCGGGCCGGGGAGATCGGCTACCCGGTGGTGCTCAAGCTGCACTCGGAAACCATCACCCACAAAACCGATGTCGGCGGCGTGCAACTGAACCTGCGAAATGCCGACGAGGTGCGCCAAGCCTTTCGCGCCATCGAGGCGGGAGTGCGGGAGAAGAAAGGCGAAGGCCACTTCCTGGGGGCGAGCGTGCAGCCCATGGTGAAGCATGAAGGCTACGAACTGATCCTGGGCAGCAGCATTGACCCGCAATTCGGCCCGGTGCTGCTGTTCGGCACCGGCGGACAGCTGGTGGAGGTGTTCAAGGACCGGGCGCTGGCGCTGCCGCCGCTGAACAGCACGCTGGCACGGCGCATGATGGAGCAGACCAGAATCTTCCGCGCCCTGCAAGGGGTGCGCGGGCGGGAGGCGGTGGACCTGGGCGCGATGGAAGAGCTGCTGGTGAGGTTCAGCGATCTGGTGGTGGAGCAGCCCTGGATCAAGGAGATAGACATCAACCCGCTGCTGGCCTCGGCGGAGCGACTGCTGGCGCTGGACGCGCGGGTGGTGCTGCACGGGCGCGAGGTGAAAGAGGAGGAGCTGCCGAAGCCGGCCATCCGTCCCTATCCGCTGCGCTATGTGGCGCCGTGGCGATTAAGGAACGGCGAGGAGGTGGTGATCCGGCCGGTGCGTCCGGAAGACGAGCCGGCGCTGGTGCGCTTCCACTCGGCGCTTTCCGAGCGCAGCGTGTACCTGCGTTACTTCCAGCCCATGAAGTTGAGCACGCGCACCGCACACGAGCGGCTGACGCGCATCTGCTTCCTGGACTATGACCGGGAGATGGCGCTGGTGGCCGAACACCGCGAGGGGCGCAGCGGACAGCCGGAAATTGTGGCGGTGGCGCGGCTGAGCAAGCTGCACGCAGTAAACGAAGCCGAGGCGGCCATCGTGGTGAGCGACCACTTCCAGCACCAGGGGCTGGGGACGGAACTCTATCGGCGGCTAGCGCAGATTGCGCGCGACGAAAAGATTGCGCGCATTGTTTCCACCATGCTGGGCGAGAACCGGGAGATGCGCGCCATCTGCCAGAAGCTGGGCTTCCGCATCCAGACCGATTTGGAAGAGCAGACGGTAAAGGCGGAGCTGGAGGTGGGGTAGGGGCAGGAGTCGGGAGTTGGTAGTTGGGATCTGGCCGTCAGCCGTGCGACCGTCGACCATCAGCCTGTTAGCTGTTAGCTGGCCGTCGACCATTGACCATCAGCCTGTGTAGGGATAGCCGCCCTCGATAAACTTATTCACTCTGTCATGTTGAGCGAGGGCGCAGGCCCGAGTCGAAACACCCCTGTGCCCGTTCGGAGTTCCCAAACTGCTAAGGGGAGTTTCGACAGAAAACTCCCTGGATCGGCAGTGGTGGGTTGTGAAAACAAGGGGTCCTTCGACTGCGTGGTCCGATCCCGCAAAGCGGGATCGGACCACTGCGCTCAGGATGACAGAATTGAATAATAGACAATGTCATGTTGAGCGAGGGCGCAGGCCCGAGTCGAAACACCCCTGTGACCGTTCGGAGTTACCAAACTGCTAAGGGGAGTTTCGACAGAAAACTCCCTGGATCGGCAGTGGTGGAGCGTGCTTCGCTGGGGTCCCTCGACTCGGGCATGCGCCCTCGCTCGGGATGACAAGAAAAAAGAAATAGTTCTACCGAGGGCACAGGGCCCTTTTACCGCCCAGCTATGGCTTCCCCCGCAAACGCCATCCGCTGTCCAGTGTGCTCCGCAAGGTCCTCCCAGCGCGGATTAAGCGACTCGATCAGCGCAACCTTCTTCGACCTCCGCCACCCTTTCAACTGCTTCTCCCGGCTGATAGCCTTCAAAATGTTGTCGAAACTCTCGTAGTACACCAGGCGAAGGCAGTGATATTTGCTTGCGAATCCTTCGATCTCACCACTCTTGTGCTCCAGCATGCGGCGGGTAAGGTTGTCGGTGACGCCAATGTATAAAGTGCCGGAATTGCTGCTCACGATGTAAACCCAGTACCGATGCTCCTTCATGAGAACGCCTCTCAGCAACATCGTAATGCAGGCGACGCGGGGGTGTTTCGACTCGGCCATACGCCCTCGCTCAACATGACACCGAAATGGGAACGGGAGGTCGCTTCCTCAGAATGACAGGTGGGAGTGGCAGGGCTGGGCGCGGCTGGAAGGCGCAAAAAGCGCGGGTTGGTAGCTGGTAGTTGGCGGGGGCGCCTCGAAAAGGCGTCATGAGAATTCCCGAGGGCGGTTGTGGTGGGGCCGAACGGTGCGGGGGTCCCTCGACTCCGCTCGGGATGACAGAATTGAATAATAGACAATGTCATGTTGAGCGAGGGCGGACGCCCGAGTCGAAACACCCCTGTGCCGTTCGGAGTTCCCAAATTGCTAAGGGGAGTTTCGACAGAAAACTCCCTGGAGCGGCAGATGTGGGTTGTGAAAACGAGGGGTCCTTCGACTGCGTGGTTCGATCCCACAAAGCGGGATCGGACCACTGCGCTCAGGATGACAGGATTTGAGTGGATGACAGAATTTAAGCGGATGACAGGAGTTAGGCGGATGACGAGAACAAGCGGCAGTGCGGCGCGGCTGAAAGGCGCGCTTTTTCAGAAACGACTTTCTGCTGGAAGACGCGAATGCCATCCAGTGCGCGGTGGAATGGGTGCTGCGCCGCCTTTTGGACGCCTCGCTGGAGCACCGGCGGGCGGCGCTTCTCCTGCACGGGCTGGAGATCGCGTCCGCGAACATCAAGCTGACCAATTTTCGTCCCCTTCCCAGCGAACTCATCAAGGCCGCCCCTGCCGAGCTCCGGGGTGAAAGCGGCCGAAAGGGTACCGAGCAGGTGGAAGAAAAGACGGCCGCGGAATGACAGAAGCAGAGGGGGTCACAGAAGCCCCATCCCCGGGCGTGTTAAAATTGCCACTCCTGGCGCAGTTTCCCCGGCAGCAGCAGGCATTTCCGCTACGACAAAAAGGACCGACCTGAGTGGCACAGGATGCGACCCCCAACACGGTGACCTACGCCGATGCGGGCGTGGATATTGACCGCGCCAACCGCACCAAGCAGCGCATCAAGTACCTGGCGCACAAGACTTTCTCGCGCAGCGTGCTGAGCGATATTGGCAGCTTTGGCGGCCTGTTCGCGCTCAGCCCCAAGTACCACGAGCCGGTGCTGGTCTCCAGCGTGGACGGGGTGGGCACCAAGCTGAAGGTGGCCTTCGAGATGAACCTGCACCACACGGTGGGCGCCGACCTGGTGAACCACTGCGTGAACGATATCGCGGTGCAGGGGGCGGCGCCGCTCTTCTTTATGGACTACCTGGCTACGGGCAAGCTGCAGCCGGAGGTGGCGGAGAAAGTGGTAACCGGGATCGCGGAAGCATGCAAAGCCAACGGCTGCGCCCTCATCGGCGGGGAGACGGCGGAGATGCCGGGCTTTTATGCCGAGGGTGAGTACGACCTGGCGGGATTTATTGTAGGCATCGCCGACAAGGAACGCATTCTGACCGGCAAAAACGTGCAGCCGGGAGATGTGCTGCTGGGGCTGGCTTCCAACGGGCTGCACACCAACGGCTATTCGCTGGCGCGCAAGCTGCTGTTTGAGGTGGCGCGCTATACG
>DATJEH010000098.1:0-8159 GCA_035496875.1 Terriglobales bacterium
TATATAGAGTCTAACCCTGCCATGATTTCTGGCCTCCGAACCGAACCCGGGAATGCATCCACGCACATTTCTCTCAGGCGCACCATTGTGAGCCTGTGCATCCCCTCCGCAAGCAACGGAGGAAACTCCTCTTTGTGTTGACTCGCCAAAGCCGTCCATCATATCCCAGGCTGACCGAAATGCGCGAACGTTCTACGCTCGGAACTATCCGGAGATTTTTTGTTTGACAATTGGTATTGTGGCTTATAATCCCCGGTTTCCTGCGGCGCTCCTACTCTCATTCTCCTGCCCTCATCCGTGGGGAACAAAAACCTCCAGTGAGGAGCAATACAAGGATGGCCGAATACAAATACTCCCAGTTTCTGGCGCAGGCTAACAAGGCCGCTTATGACCAGAACTACCACCCAGGAACAAATACGCCTTATTCCGGTATCTACCGCTGCACCAAATGCGGCCATGAGGCTACTTCAGTTGCTGGCTACCCGCTGCCTCCACAAGATCATCATTCGCACACGCTGGCACAGGGAAGGATTGTGTGGCAGTTGATCGTTGCACATGGCCGAATTCAGGGGTAAGCGACAGCATTTGATTCCGCACTAAAGGAACTAGCTCAGACCACAAAATTGGGGCCAAGGCAGCTACCGCTGCCGCCACACGCACCAGTTTGCCTGCCGCCACTTCTTTTTCCATGAAATCCAATACGGAATAAACATCTACGTCTACAGCTAAAGCCCTTTCACGGCAGTCCAACATTAGCTCTCCTCCTTGTGGTTAGTCAAGTATATTAAAGCCCCAATATTTATTTTGATTTCTGCTCCTTGCCGCAGGGAAATCAGAACCAGCCGCCACAGGTTCTGAGTTTTCGGGAGCAGCTGCTGTAGCCAGGAAGAGGGCAGGAAAACAAAATGGAATCCTCCGCTGGCGGCGGTGGTAAACTGTTTTGGCTGGGGAGCCAGTGCCGGCCGCTTCCGCTCGGGTGCGGGGGTTACGGCGGTCCCCAGGTGGGCCCGGTGTTTCAGGATCTGACCCTGCGAGGGCGCGCATGCCCGTCCTGATTATCGTCCTATCGGCGTATCTGTTCTTCTTCGCGGTGATCGCCTTGATCGCGATAGCCGAGTACGCGGACCGGCGCGAGCGCCGGCACGCGACTGAGCGGGGAGATAGTCCGGCCGTGTCCCTGGCAGGCATGAGTTCCACCCAAGCCTCCGATCCCTACTACTTCGGTTTCTGGCAGGCGCAGGTGCCGGGATTGCGGCTGATCCACGCCGCTGGCCATTCGGGCACTCACATCCGTAACTTACGCTCCTGCTTCATCGCCGTGTGCCGGCGCTTTCCCGAGATTTACGACGGGCACACGCTGGAGCAGTGGGTGCGCTTTCTGCAGCAGGAGCAACTGATTGCCTGCAGCGGAGAGAAGGTGAGAATTACGTCTCAAGGCAGCGATTTTCTGCGCGTCCAGCTCACCCGTGGCACCGCCGTTCACCACTGAGGTCCTCAGCAGCCGTAAGACGGAGTTGCGCTCTGTTCACCCTCAGGGCAGCACCGCAGGTATGCCGCCGGGGTTCGGCGAGCAGGGTTGAACAAAGCTGAACCGCTGGGGGCTCAAGCAGCATCCTAAGAAAAGGGGACGCATTGAGGTTACTTTAGGTACTTTTAGGACTTGCACGGACCGCGCCCGCCGGGTAACATCATGGTGTCCTCCAAACGGCCGCACGTTCCCCGTGCCGGCATTCCGCGCCCAAGGTAAAGCCCCAGGCGCCAGACGGACAAAACAAGAGTTCACGAATTGACTTCCAGCCGCAAGAGGTTGTGAGAGTTTTGCACTAGCAGGGAAATTTCCCGCGGCAGAAAAGCGCATCGAACCATTTTCCCCTCGCTCAAAAGAGGGCAAAAAAGAGAGCAACATGATGATTGGACCGAACCATCCCTCCGGCTCCGGAGGGAGAAACCGACGGCGGCGTGGCCGTCGTCCCCCTAATCGCCGTCCCGGACAGGGAGGGGGCGGTCAACGCGACCGCCACGGCGGCATTTACACCGCTCCCATGGACCACGCCTACCGCGCGGGGATGAATGGCGACAACGGCCGGGGTGGCCGCGGCCGCTTCAACCCCAGCAACTACATGGGCGCGGACCCCGAGCCCTTGCCCGAATCCAACGGCGGCCCGCGCATCTTCGCCTTCATTGACGACCTGTTTTTCTCGGCAAAAATTCAGGAAGTTGCGCGCAAACTCAACGTCAAAGTCGAGTTTGTGAAGACGGAGAAAGATCTGGCCGAGCACATGCACAGCAACGGCGAGGAAAAGCCTTCCCTGATCATCTTCGATCTGAACAATGTTGCAGCCAAGCCGCTGACCCTGATTCCCAAGCTCAAATCGAAGCTGAAGAAAGGAACCAGTATCATCGGATTCCTGTCGCATGTGCAGGGCGATTTGAAATTAAAGGCGCAGGACGCAGGCTGCGACATGGTGTTGCCGCGTTCGGCCTTTTCGCAGAACCTGCCGCAACTGCTGCGCCGTCATGGCGCTCCCGAAGAACTGGAGCAGGGAGCGGAGTAGGTCCGCCGTTCGCAGAACCGCCGGCTAATTTAGCGAGCCATCGGTGTCACCGGGAGGACAAAGGGTCCTTTTCAGGTGGCGGGAACCACTACTCCGCCCGCAAGGCTTCCATAGGATGGATGGCCGCCGCTCTTAACGCGGGAATCATTGCCGCCAGAAAAGCGCAGGTGGCGAGCGACGCCGTGGCCACGGTCAGGGCCAGCGGATCCCAGGCTGCGACTCCCCAGAGCTGAGAGGCCAGCAGGCGTCCCGCGCCGATGGCCAGGGGAATGCCGAGCAGTAAACCCACGCCCACCCGCCGGAACGCTCCCTGCAGCACCAACTGGATCACCCTGGTCCGGTTAGCGCCCAGCGCCATGCGCACCCCGATCTCCCCCGTGCGTTGCGCCACCGTGTAAGCGGTCACGCCATAGAGCCCCACTGCCGCCAGCACCAGCGCCACTATTCCGAACAGACCGGCCAAACTGGCTACCGCCCGCTCCTGGTCGAATTCCAGCGCGACCTGGTCATCAAGGCTGCGCACGCTGGTGATGGTGAGGTTGGGGTCGAGGTCCGCGAGCGTGCGGGTTATTAAAGGTTCGAGGACGCCCGGACTGGTGTGCGTGACCAGCAGGATGCCGTCAATGAAGTGAGAGCGCAATTCGATCTTCTGCATCAGGGGATGCTCGTAGTGGACGTACTGCGCCAAAGGCACGAAAAACATGGGGTGCGCCGGGTCGCGCGGAAAAGCGAATTTTGCGTCATCCACCACGCCGACAATGCGGAAAGTTCCGGCGAGGGCCAGCATATCGAGGCCAAAGTGCTTGTCCAGAGGATCTTGCTTGGGGAAGAAGCGCTTTACAAAGGCCTGATTGACCAGAGCGACGGGGGCGGTGGTTTCATTATCGGCTTCCGTGAAGCCCCGGCCGCGTATCACCGGCTGGCCCAGCGCCCGCAGGTAGCCGGCGCTCACCCGGTCCCAGGAAGCGCTCGCATTTTCTCCCAGCGTCTCGGGATGCCCTTGTACAGCTATGGCCTCGCTCCAGTTGTCGGTGAGCGGGTTGTACATGGCGAGTCCCACCTGTTCGACGCCCGGCAGGCGCTGCAGTTGATCCTGCATTTCGCGGTACAGCACGTTCAGGCGTTCGGGGGTGTAGCCGGCAGCCGGCGGATTCATATCCACGACAACGCGATTGCCGGTTCGGAACCCGAAATTCTGATGTTCCAGGTTGCCCAGGCTGCGCGCCAGCATGGTAGCCCCGGCAACCAGCACCACGGAAAGCGTGGCCTGAACGATCAGCAGCGCCTTGCGGGCAAGGGAAGAGCTGTCGCGCGTGCTGCGGGTAGCGCTGCGCAGCGTTTCGATGGGGTGGGTGTGAGTGGCAAACCAGGCCGGCGCGGTGCCGAAAATTACACCCGTCACCAGGGAAAGCAGAAAGGCGAATCCCAGGGCCGGCAGCGAAGGAAAAATGCTGATAGGAAGAAAATGCGTGCTGTGAAAGGTGAGGCGGAGCAGGAGGGAGGAAGCGCCCACGGCCACCGCCAGTCCCGCCAGTCCTCCCAGGACGGCGAGCAATACGCTCTCCAGCAGCGCCTGCCGGATAATCTGCTGCCGTGAGGCGCCAATGGCCACGCGCAGGGCGGTCTGCCCGCGGCGGGCGGCGGCCCGCGCCAGCAGCAGGTTGGCCACGTTGGCGCAGGCGATCAGCAGCACCAGCCCGCAGACGGAGAGCAGGATGGTGAGACTGCGTCCGTAATCTTCCTTCATCTCCGCTACCCCGGCGCCCGCCGGGACCACGGTAATGTTCTGCTTGGGGAGTACGCGCTTGATTTCCGCCATCCACTCCGGCGGATAACCGGCGTCGGCCTGCATCCACTGCCGCAACATCGCGGTCAGGCGGGGAGACATGCCGGCGACCGTGGCCCCTGGCCGCAGCCGCCCTATTACCCGCAGCCAGCCCGAGATAGGCTGGTGCAGAAAAGAGCCTTCGCCATCAATGAGCGGCTCCTGTTGCAGCGGAACCCAGATGTCGGGCGGATCGCTGCGCAGGGTTTCGCCAAAGAAGCCGGGCGGAGCTACGCCGATGACGGTGAAGGGGTGGCCCTCAATCACGTACGTGTCGCCCACCACCTTGGGATCGCCGCCGTAGGTTTCCCGCCAGGCGTGATAACTCATGACCGCCACCGGCGACGCTGAAGGCTGGTCGTCGGCCAGGGAAAAAAGGCGGCCGCCGAAGGGGTGAATGCCGAAAGTAGAAAAATAGCTTCCGGTGACATACTCGGTGCGCAACGGCCTGGCGATGCGCTCCGATTGCCGCCGCACGCTCATGCGGTTCGGCCCTGCCTGGAAAGCCGTAAGCTCGGCAAACTCCGGCAGGTTCTGCTGCAGGCGCTGGTAGAAAGGATAGGAGTACATTCCCCAGCGGTCCTGGGGGCCGCCTTCGACGCAGCAGTCGTTGCCGTCGCCCACCCGGTAGAGCGTGGCCGGATCGGCTACCGGCAGGGAGCGCAGCATGACCGTATCAATCAGGGAAAAAATGGCCGTAGTGCCGCCGATGCCCAGGGCCAGGGTCAGCACGGCCGCTGCCGTGAACAGCGGCGCACGCCGGAACTGGCGCAACGCGTAGCGGAGATTACTGGCAAAGTTCTGCATGGTCGTCCCTGGTGCCTGTACGAGCATCAGGCGGCGTATGTTCCGGGTTTTTCTTAACTCGGGTGGTTGGACGGGCAGGGAGGCGAAATGTTACCCGGCTAATTCAGCGACTTAAGCCGCCCGCCAGGGCAGCCCAGGGTGCGACTGAAGCCGCAGCCAGGGCTGATAACCAAGGCTGATAACCAGGGCTGATAACCAAGGCTGATAAGAAGAGGGCGTCCCTTGCGGGTCGCCCCCTCCCAGCCTTGTGATTTCCGTTGTCCTCGATCGCACGCCTGTAGGCGTGGTCGTAATCACGGAAACCGGCATACATGGACGCACAGTCCGGAATAAGAATTAGTAACTTCAGGTTATTCACAGAGCCGTGCCAGCATAGGGTCAACGCGGGTGGCCGCTGCAGTCTGCGGCGTATGATGGCATTCACTCGTAGCGCAGCGCGATTGTGGGATCCACGCGCACTGCGCGCCGTGCCGGCAAATAACCGGCGAGGACCGCCACCAGGCCCAGGACCGCAGCAACCGTGACCAAGGTCAGCGGATCGGTCGTCTTCACCCGGAAGAGGAAGCGTTCGAGCGTGCGCGTGAGCAGCAGCGAGGCGACTAGTCCGATAACAACCCCGGCGGCGCCCAACGCCGCGCCTTTGCCGATAACCAGGCGCAGCACGTCCGAGGGCTGCGCACCCAGCGCCATGCGGATGCCGAACTCCTGTGTGCGTTGTGCCACCGAGTAGGCGATAACGCCATACACGCCGATGGCGGCGAGCAGCAACGCGGCGAGCGCGAAGCTTCCCAGCAGCGTGGTGCGGAAGCGAGGTTCGGAAGCGGAGTTCGAGATGGTCACTTCCAGCGTCTGCTCGTGATTGACCACCGCGTCGCGGTCAATGGTGTGGATGGCGCGCTCGATCTCCGGCGCGAGGCCGGCCGCGGCCCGCGTGGAGCGCACATAGAGGAATTGAGCTTCCACGAATGATTGCGCCACCGGTGTGTAATAGGCCATGGGCGAGGTCTTGCTGTCCAGGCCCTGGTATTTCACGTCGCCGACAACGCCGACGATTTCCATCGGCGGGGTGTGCAGCGCGGGCTGGCTCTGGTGCATAACGTGTCCGAGCGGGTTATGGTTTGGGAAGTAGCGCCTGGCCAGCGACCAGCTGATGATCACCACGCCGTGTGCGTCATGGCGATCGGCATCGTTAAAGTAGCGGCCGCGGAGCAGCGGGATCTGCATGGTTTCGAAGTACCCGGGCATGACGTGACCGACCGGGGTTGATGGGAATGCGCCCTCGTTCCAGGGTTGGCCATCAATGTTGAAGCTGTCGTCCTCTTCCCACCAGTTCGGGGGGCGGACATCTGCCATGCCCGCCGCTTCGACACCGGGCAGTGCGCGCACGGAGTCGAGGATGTTCTGGTAGAAGGCGACACCTTTGGCTTCGTCGCGGTACTGCGCATTGGTTGCCGCGACGTACATGCTCAGCACCTGACGCGGTTCGGCGCCGACGCCGGTCTGCACGCGCTGCAACTCGATCAGGCTGCGCACCAGCAGTCCCGCGCCCGCCAGCAGCACCAGCGAGAGAGCGATCTCAAACACAGCTAGCGCGGAGTGGGTGCGAAGCCCCGAAGTCGAGAGCCCGCCGGTGCGTCCGCCTTCCTTCAGCGCGAGATTGGGGTCAGACGCCGAAGCGCGCAGCGCGGGAATGAGGCCGAAGAGCGCGCTGGTCAGAATGGCGACGGCGAAGGTGAAGACGACAACTCTCCAGTCGAGGCGGATGTCGCCAACGCGCGGCAGCAGATTCGTCGGGTTCCACCGCTGCAGCGCACGGACGGCAATCCACGCGAATGCCAGGCCGGCGAATGCTCCGAGGATGCCGATCACCACCGATTCAGTGAGCAGTTGCCGCACGAGACGAAGGCGGGTGGCGCCAAGTCCAACTCGAACGGCCATCTCGCGGCGGCGCACTGCCGAACGGGCGAGCGTAAGGTTCGCGACGTTGACCATGGCAATAAGCAATACGAAGGCGACGGCGCCGAACATCATCCACAGCGCCGGGCGCACGTTGCCGACCATCGCGTCACGCAGCGGGAGCACCGGCATGGTAAGACGCGCATAGGTGCTCGGATTGACGTGCTCGATGTTGCGCGCAATGGAATTCATATCGGATTGCGCCTGTTCGAAGGTGACACCCGATTTCAGGTGGGCGATGCCGGTGAAGAAGAACGGCCCCCGTCGCTTCGGCGGTGCGAGCCGATAATTGATCCAGAGTTCAGTCTGTTGGCGAGGGAATTGGAACGTTGCCGGCATGACGCCAACGATCGTGGTCAGATCGCCACTGAGCATTACCGTTTTGCCGAGGATGTTGGGATCGGCGCCAAAGTGGCGGCGCCACAGCGCCTCTCCGATCACCGCCAGCCGCGCGCTCGAGCCCTGATCTTCGCCTTGGACGAAGGTACGACCGAGCCGCGGCACGCCGCCCAATAGAGAAAAGAAATTCGCGGTGACGTGGGCGCTTATTACCTGCTCCGGAGCGCCATCGCCGGTAATCTCCTGTACTCCATTGGCGTAGAGGCCGATCGCGTCGAAGGAACGGTTTTGCGCCTTCCAGTCGAAGTAGTCGGCCAGCGAGAGATTGCCGCGCGGATTGTTCTGCGGCGAGAAGTTCATGAATACGAGTGCGGTGCGGCCGGCGTCGCGGTAGGCAAGCGGCCGCAGCAGCACGCCGTACACCACGCTGAAAATCGCGGCATTGGCTCCGATGCCGAGACCGAGCGTGAGCACGGCGACGATCGTGAACGCCGGCGACTTCGCCAGCATGCGCAATCCGAAGCGCAGGTCCTGGACAAAACGCTCCAGCCAGGCCCAGCCCCACATATCGCGGGTGGTCTCCTCGACCAGCAGCAGGTTGCCGAATTCGCGCCGCGCTTCGGATTGCGCAACCTTCGGTGCGGCGCCGCGCTCTTCCCGCTCACGCGCCGCCATGG
>DATJEH010000099.1:0-35082 GCA_035496875.1 Terriglobales bacterium
GAAGATCGCGAAACGCGGCAGCCGCGCCCGCTGATTAATTGTCGCCCAGCCCACTGCCCGAGTCAAATCTCGCCTCCGCGACATAAATCTGCTTCTCCAAACCGTTACGCCCTCCCTAATGAACCGCTAACGCCGATCAGCAGTTGTTAAATGCAACACCATGAAAAACGTTAGCTTTCCTGCTTGACAGGGCTGCCGAGCCGGGCTAAGTTGCATCCCAAGTTTCGTGGGGTTTCACCAGCCGCCGATCGGCTTTCCGGCTTCACCTGTAAAAAATTGTGCTCCGCGAGTCGCACATGCAATTGCGCTCCAGGCTTTTCGCCCTTGCTGTTTCCTTTGCTCTTTCTGCCGGACTGTGTCTTGCTGAGCAGCCCGGAGATTTCCCTTCTCACGAGCCGGTGACAGCGCCCAACATCGGCAAACTGTTGCGAAAAGCAACAGAGGGCGATACCGGTGCGCAATTTTTGCTGGGCCGTGCGTACGAAACCGGCAATGGAGCGCCTCAGGATTACTCCGAAGCGGCACGCTGGTACCTGCAGGCAGCCAATCGCGGCCGCGCGGAGGCACAAAACAACCTGGGCTCGCTCTACGTACGCGGCCTGGGCGTACCCACTGACAATCAGCGTGCCAGCAACTGGTTCTCGCGGGCGGCGGTGCAGCAGTACCCTCCCGCCGAATTCAATCTGGGGCTGCTGTATTCCCGCGGCCTGGGCGTGCGCAAGGACGGCGCCGAAGCCCTGCGCTGGTATCGCAAGTCAGCCGAGCGCGGCTACGCGGTGGCCCAGAACAACCTGGGCATCTTTTACCGCGAAGGCAATGGCGTTCCGGAAGATTGCAAGCAGGCGCTAGAGTGGTTCCGCAAAGCGGCCAAACAGGGCCTGGCGGAGGCGGAGTTTAACTTGGGAGCCCTTTACGAAAAAGGCTGTGGCGCCTCCCCGGACTACAGCGAGGCGGCCAAATGGTACACCCGTGCCGCCCAGCATGGCACGCCTGAAGCGCAGAACAACCTGGCCTACCTCTACCGCGAGGGCAAGGGAGTGCCGGCCAGCGACGCCGAAGCCATCAAGTGGTTTCAGCGGGCAGCGGAACAGGACTTCGCGGCCGCCCAGGCCAACCTGGGCGTGATGTATCTGCATGGCCTGGGAGTACAGCGGGATACGGCAGCGGCTTATATGTGGCTGACGCTGGCGGGCAACGCCGGCAAGCGCGTGCTGAGCCGCTTGCAAGTACCCGTGGAAAAGCTGAAGGCGGCGCGTCGGCGCGCGGAGTCCTGGCAGGCAGAGCATCGCAATTCTTCAGGTGTGGCGAGAGTAGAAAACCCGGCCGCATTCTTGCCCTGAGCCACTGTTTCAGCCGCGCATCCGTTCCATTTCGCGGTTTTTAGCATCGGCGGGAAATCTGGGGTTGCCGCCCGGGCATCCTCCCTTCTGCAAACCACGTTGGCTTTAGCCACTGAAAATGCGGGTTTCCGCACGTCTGTCCGGTGAACCGCCCCCCGGTTGTCACCACGAGAGGTGACCTGAATCACCGCTCGCTTCCCTATTCGGAACTATAAATGGGGACGATTCGCGGGGCGTATTTTCCATGCGAATTCGTGCGCCCAGGAACTGTGCACCCTCCGCAACGCGCTCGTATTACTGGAGGTTTTTCCATGAGAAAGTTCTTATGTGCTTTGGGGCTATTTTCCATTTTTATCCTGATTACGCCGCTGGCGATGCCACAGTCGCTCACTTCGGGTGATATCTCAGGCACCGTGTCGGATCCCAGCGGGGCGGTGATCAAGGATGCCATCGTCAACCTCAAGAGCCTGGATACAGGCGCCACCCAAACCACCGCCACGGGCGACACTGGCATGTATCGTTTTTCCCTGCTCAGACCGGGCCGTTACAGCGTAAAGGTCACACAACAGGGTTTCCAGGGAGCAGAGCGGCAGGTGAGCGTCAACATCGGCCAGATCGCCACTACCAACTTCACCTTAGCCGTAGGTACGGCTACGGAACTTGTCGAGGTCACGGGGGCGCTGCCGATAGTCAACACCGAAAGCGCTGCCGCCGCGACTGCCTTTGATCAACGCTCGGTTACCGACCTGCCCAATCCGGGTGGCGATCTCTCGAACATCGCCCAGATGGCACCCGGTGTCACCATGAACACTTCGTCAGGTTACGGCAACTTCACCGCCAATGGCATGCCGGCTACTGCGAACCTGTTCACCGTGAACGGCGAAAACAATATGGACCCGTACTTCAACATCAACAACACGGGCGCTACGAACCTCACCCTGGGGCTGAATGAAATCCAGGAAGCCACGGTGGTAACCAATGCTTACGGCGGCCAGTACGGGCAGCTAGCAGGCGCCCAGGTGAACTACATCACCAAGGCAGGCACGAACGCCTTCCACGGCAGCGCCAAGTACCTGTGGAACGGGCGCATCATGAATGCTAACGACTGGTTTGCCAATAACCAGGGCAGTTCACGCCCATTCGCCAACAACAACCAGTGGGGAGCGGACTTCGGCGGCCCGATCAAGAAGGACAAAACCTTTTTCTACGTGAATACTGAGGGCATTCGGTACGTGCTGCCGACGGTGCAAAACACCTACATTCCCTCGCCACAACTTACCAGCTCGGTGCTGGCCAACATCGCCACCACTCAGCCGAATTCGTTGCCGCTATACCAGAAGCTTTTCGACCTGTGGGGCAAGCCCAACACACCGGGAGCGCAGAATGCTACTCCCGTTGCAGGCAGTTGCGGTGATTTGATAGGTCGCTTTGGATTCACCGACACCTCAGCCTGCGCGCTGAACTTCTCCGCCACTCCGAACTCCATGTCCAAAGAGTGGATCATCAGCGGCAGGCTCGACCACAACTTCAGCGACAATGACAAAGTATTCTTCCGTTTCCGCCGGGATAACGGGCTGCAGCCCACTTACACCGATCCGGTCCAGTCGGCCTTTAATGCCTCCAGCGAGCAGCCCTCCTATGACGGGCAAACGCAGTGGACGCATATTTTCAGCGGCAACATGACCAACCAGTTCATCGCGGCGGGTACCTATTACTCCGCCATTTTCAAACAGAATCAGAAGCAGGTGAACGCACTGTTCCCCTACACTATCTTTTGGCAAGGTGAGATTTTCTCCCAAATCGCCAATCCCACCTACCTGCCCGGCTCCATCTTTGACACTTACGGTTTTCCCCAGGGTCGCAACGTCACTCAGTACCAACTGATTGATGACCTTTCGATCGTGCACGGCAACCATACGCTGAAACTCGGCGGCAATTTCGCCCGCTACGATATGTCGGACTATACTGCTAGTGGGATGTACACGCATCCCCGTGCTTACTTTACGTCCCTGTCTGATTTTGCTGACGGCGTAGCCTACCGTTTCGTCAAGCGTTTCTCGACCCGCGAGTCTTTTCCTGTAGCCACCTACAACTTAGGCGTGTATGGGCAAGATGAATGGAAGGTCACGAAAGATCTGAAGCTGACTTTCGCGCTGCGCGCGGAGCATAACTCCAACCCGGTCTGTCAGGCTGACTGCTTCTCATTGTTTACTGGGCCACTCCAGACCATGACCATCGGTCCTGATATCCCTTACAACCAGATGATCGACGCCGGACGGCACCAGATTTATCGGCAAACGGATGCGCTTAACCTGGCTCCGCGCTTCGGCTTCGTGTGGTCTCCCAGGGGCGACGATAAGACCGTCATCAGGGGTGGGTTTGGTATTTTCTACAACTCCTTGGCAGCTGGTGTGATGTATGACGACTTCACCAACTTCCCCAACATCGTTAACTCCAACGTTTACAGCACAGATACTGCCGGGCTATGGGCTGACCCGACGACTGCCGGCTCGGCTTATATTGCTGGGGTTTCAGCTAACGCTATAAAGAGCGGGTTTGCCAACGGCGCCAGCTATAACGACTTGCTGGCATCCACTGGTGGACTGTTCAGGCCGCCGTCCTTCATGAACTTTGACAACACCATGCACACGCCGCGGTATCAGGAGTGGAACTTCCAAGTGCAGCGCGCGTTGGGTGCTGATATGTCCTTGACCCTGGGGTATGCTGGGATGCACGGTCTCCACATTCCGGTCGCCAACGGGGCCTTCAACGCCTGGGATCCGTATGGGCAGGGTGCCGGTTTTCCGTCGACCGTACCGTATCCAAACTTCGCAGGGGTCACCCAATACAGCACGGCGGCGGTTGCCAATTCCAACAACCTGACGGCCACTCTGCAACGGCGCTTCTCGCATGGAGTTTCTTTCCAGGCCAACTACACCTGGGGCCATGCTCTGGATGAGATCTCCAACGGAGGCATTGACCCCTATGGCAGCGACAGCTTGGCGGGGCAACTGAATCCCACCAGCCTGCGGGCCAATAACTATGGCAATGCCGACTATGACATCCGCCACAACTTCAGCGGTAACTTCGTGTGGGAACCTCCGTACAAGTTTGAAAATAAGATTGTGAACGGGTTCCTGGGAGGCTGGAACTTTTCTGGAACAATTTTTGCTCGTTCCGGCTTGCCTTACACGGTTCTCGACTCTAACACCTTCTTCCCCAACTACTGGACGGGAGTTATTCCCGGACAGCCGCTGGGGCCAGCAGCAACTTACGGAGCAGCAAGCGGCTGCAGCAATCCTGACAAAGCGTGCTTCGATCCCAACGCTTTCGTGGATACGGCGACAACAGCGCTGGCGGCTTACCCGACGCAGCGGCGCAACCAGTACCGCGGACCGGGCTTCTTCAATACCAACTTTTCACCCAGCAAGGGCTTCAACTTGACCGAGCAGGTGAAGCTGAGAGTGGGAGCTAACTTCTACAATGTTTTCAACAATGTCAATTTCTATTTGCCCAATTCGTACCTGTCAACGGGCGATCCGGGCGTTGGTCACATTCAGTCGACCGTTTCTGTGCCGGCCAGCCCCTACGGTTCGTTCGTAGGCGCAGCCGCTTCGGGACGCCTCATTCAATTGCAGGCCAGGATCACCTTCTAACTCGTCATCAGGACGGCTTTCAGGGCGGCCCCAGAAGTTTTGGGGCCGCTTTTGTTTTGTGATCATCGGCAGGGCATTCCCTGGACTGTCATTCTGAGCGTAGCAGCCGAATCGCTGGCGAATCCGCGGCGGAGCCGAACAACCCCCAGTTCGCTCGTACCGCGGCGGCGGTTTCAGGGAGTTCTCTCGGTAGAAATTCCGTTCAGCAGTTGAACTCCCTTGGCGGTACAGAGGTGTTTCGACTCGGGCGTCCGCCCTCGCTCAACATGACAGGTTTGCTTCTTGACCGTGTGCCTGAGAGAGGCCGCTTGCACCACTCCTGGGAAGAAATAACTTGAAATCGAGGAGATAAGCTTGAAATTGACTACCTTGTGGAAGAGAAGCCGCAACAACTTACGATCTCGCCGGGCAATGCGGCCCTATCACCGCAATGCTTGCCGCAGGCGCGCGATTTGGGATTGCTGTTCGGAGTTGTCGGGAGTGAATTCCAGGCCATAGAAGTAGCGGTTGCGGTCGCGGATGGTGGCGGGCACGCGCAGGGGTACGCTCGACTCGGGCAACTGGAACTCCACTTCCACTTCCCTGCCCACCGGCAGCTGCAGCCCGGCGAAAACCAGCATGCCGCCTTCGCTCAGGTCGTTGCCGCAGCCTTCCACCAGGAAGGTGCGGTTGTGGCTGTGCAGCACCAGACGGACGGGCACATCCACCTTCTGCCGCGGCCAGCGGCGCTTGGGGCTGAATTCCGCAGTCTTCTGCCGTGTGCTTCGCATCGCTGCCTCCAAAATGAAATTTGAGGCCCTGGAGGGCCATTTTCGCCGGATACCAGCCCAGACGACAGATGACTAAAGGGACTGGCCGGGTGAACCGAGTGGTCAGGAGTCAGGGGTGGGGACTCGGCAAGACCTGCCCGCTGACTCCCAACTCCTGACTCCCGACTAGCTTTCTACAATCCGCGCATCTTCCAATCCATGTAAACTTAAACCAACCACCCTTTGACAAGGAAGAACCTTTGAGCCAGGGAATTCGCAATATTGCCATCATCGCCCACGTGGACCACGGCAAGACCACGCTGGTGGACGCCATGCTGCGCCAGAGCGGCGTATTCCGCGCCAATCAGGAACTGGTGGAGCGGGTGATGGACTCCAACGAACTGGAGCGTGAGCGCGGCATCACCATCCTGGCCAAGAACACGGCCGTGTTCTACCACGAGGTCAAAATCAACATCGTGGATACGCCCGGGCACAGCGACTTTGGCGGCGAGGTGGAGCGCGCCCTCAAGATGGTGGACGGGGTGATGCTGCTGGTGGACGCCAGCGAGGTCCCGCTGCCGCAAACCCGCTATGTGCTGGGCAAGGCGCTGGAAGCCAAGCTGCCCCCCATCGTGGTGATCAACAAAATTGACCGTCCCGACGCGCGCGCCCAGGAAGTTCTGAACGAAATCTACGATCTGTTCATTGACCTGGATGCAGAGGAAAGCCAGCTCGACTTCCCCGTGCTCTACACGAATGCCAAGCTGGGCACCGCCACCACGGACCCCAAACAGCAGGGTCAAAATCTGCAGCCGCTATTTGAATCCATAGTCAGCACCATTCCGCAGCCCGGAGGTGATGCCGCCGGCCCGCTGCAGATCCTGGTGGCCAACCTGGATTACAGTGATTACCTGGGGCGCCTGGCCATTGCGCGCGTCTTTAATGGCACTCTCCATACCGGCGATGAAGTGGGCATTGCCAAGCTGGACGGCTCCCTGGAAAAGATAAAGATCAGCAAGCTATTTTCCTTTAGTGGCCTCAAACGGGTGGACATCGAACAGACGGACCTAGGCGACATTGTGTCCGTGGCTGGCGTGACCGGCATCACCATCGGCGAGACCATTACCAGCGCGGAAACGCCCGCGCCGCTGCCCCACATCGTGATTGACGAGCCCACCATCGCCATGCAGTTCACGGTGAATACCTCTCCCTTCTCCGGGCGCGAGGGCCAGTATGTGACCTCGCGTAACCTGCGCGAACGACTGGACAAGGAACTGCTCACCAATGTTTCCATCAAAGTCGAGGAGGCGGGCAGCCCGGATTCATTCAAAGTGATGGGGCGAGGCGAGTTGCAGCTTTCCATTCTGCTCGAAATGATGCGCCGCGAAGGCTACGAATTGGCGGTGGGCAAGCCGGAAATTGTGACCCGCAAAATTGACGGCAAGCTCATGGAGCCGGTGGAGCGGCTCACCGTGGACATTCCCGAGGAATACGTGGGCGTGGTGCTGGAAAAGCTGGGCATGCGCAAAGCGGAAATGCAGAAGATGCACAACCACGGCTACGGGCGGGTGCGCATGGAGTTTCGCGTGCCCAGCCGCGGACTGATCGGGCTGCGCAGCGAACTGCTTACCGATACGCGGGGCACCATTGTCATGAATTCGCTGTTCGACGGCCACACCGAGTGGCAGGGCGAAATTCCGCATCGCCTGACGGGCGCGCTGGTGGCCGATCGCGGCGGCACCACCACCGCCTATGCTCTGTGGAACCTGCAGGAGCGCGGCGAGCTCTTTGTCGGCCCGGGCGTGGATGTGTACGAAGGCATGGTGATTGGGGAGAACTCGCGCGACAACGACTTGGACGTAAACTGTGTGCGCGAGAAGAAGCTGACCAACATGCGGGCCTCGACCGCCGATGAAGCCATCCGTCTGGTGCCCTTCCGCACCCTCAACCTGGAGCAGGCGATCGAGTTCATCGCCGAGGATGAGTACGTCGAGGTCACGCCCAAGTCGCTGCGGCTGCGCAAGAAAATTCTTCCGTCCAACAAACGGCCACGCAAAAATGCGGTTCCGGCAGCAGTGGCGGAAGAGTAAGTTTCGCTCTTTGGTCCCCTAGACAGCCTGCTATCCAACCCAGAAAGACGATCACCCGTTGGCGCACATTTTTCTGAATCACAATAGATGTATATACATCTACTGCTTCCATGGAACAAAGAGCCATTCCGACGTTGCCTTGCATGTGCGCCAGCCTGCGGCGCGCGGCACGGGCTCTGACTCAACTTTATGAGCAGGCATTGCGGCCGCTGGGCCTGCGCGCCACGCAGTTCACGGTGTTGCAGGCGCTGGAGCAGGCGGGAGAGGTCTCGCAGGGAGAACTGGGGCAAATGCTGGTGATGGACAGCACCAGCCTCACGCGAACGCTGGAGATCATGCGCCGGCGTGGCTGGATCGTGAAGCGGCCGGGCAAGGACCAACGGGAACGGCGGCTGAGCCTGTCCCCTGCCGGCCGCGAGCGATTGCGAAGCGCCACTCCCGCCTGGGAAAAGGCCCAGGCTCGCCTGCGCCAGCAACTGGGAACCGAACCGTGGACCGAGTTCCTCAGATTAACCAATCAAGTAACCAACATTGCGAAATAAGGAGAGTTGATATGACGAACGCCAAGTACGCGAGACTTACCACTGGGCTGGTTGTGGCCTGGTTTATTTTTTCCCTTTCCACTTCGGCTTTGCATGTGTTCAGGAACGACTCCGCCCGCCTGGGGGTATCCGTGGGGCTGGCGGCCTTAATTCCGGTGGTTGCGTTTTCGCTGTGGATGGCCGCCTCAGCGGGATTTCGGAGATTCGCCATGAGCCTGAATCCGCGTCTGCTGACCCTGGCCCACACCTGGAGAACCGGCGGCTTCACTTTCCTGGCATTAAGCGCTTATGGCCTACTGCCCGGGATTTTTGCCTGGCCCGCCGGCTTAGGCGACATGTTCATTGGGGTGACGGCGCCGCTGGTGGCCTGGCGACTGGCGCAACCGGATCACAAAAAGAGGTTCCTGCTATGGAACGCGCTGGGAATTCTGGACCTGGTGACGGCGGTGACTCTGGGCACGACCGCGGGGCTGATAAACCCGCACGCCGCGGGTATGACGGCAATGACGGTATTGCCCCTCAGTATGATTCCGACCTTCGCCGTACCGCTGCTGCTGATGCTTCACATCATCAGCATCGCTCAGGCCAGGCGCTGGCCGGAGAGGCAGGAATCTGCCGCGCCGGGGCAATTGCGTCCTTCGTTGGCGTGAACTGCCGGGGGTGAGGGCAACACGGGGCCCGCTCCTTGTCAGAGAAAGAGCGGGTCCTTTTATGTGCAAGACGAGGAACAGAAGGTTAATGCCTTGAAGAGGGTCGGCCCGATTTGGAACCGTAATTCCCGAAACGAGCCTTTCAGCTGCCTAACCCTCCCATAAATTCCTTGCTTTCAATGGCGTGCATTGGTCATCCTAATGCTGGATGTTGGCGCAGGGGAACCCTCTGGGGGCGACCATGCGTGGCATCCGGGTGCTCGGCGGCGTTCTGCTGTTGCTGTTTATAAGCTGCGGCGGCGGTTCCTGGGGCGGGAGCGAGGCCCGCTTTATCAACCGCACGGGGCTGTCGGAGCTCGAGTTCCAGGCCATCGCCGAGCAGAGGTGGAAACAGGCCGGAAACGAGCTGGCGACCCACCCGATTGATCTTCACGCTGCCACCCCCGACCAGGGAGCGTTCCTGGCTCCCGCCGACGTCCGCGCTCTGCAGGTCACCCCACATAACGTCACCGTTCAGAGCACACCCGATGTGGACGCCGCGGTCCTGAATCAACTGCCCAACTGCGCCCATTGTCCCTACCGCGATCCTACGGGCATCATTCGCTGCCGAATGGGCTTTTGCCAGGCATACCTGCAGGATTTCTGCACCATCGTGGTACCAGCCAGCAAGCCGGAGAACATGGGGCCGTATGAGATGGAGAACTGCATTCTGTGGGCGCTGGGATATGACGTTAGGGGTAGATAGTCTAGATGCCCCCGCTATCTGTGAGCAACGGAATGCGGGTGGCTCCGCCGCTAAGGCGAGGTAAAATGCCCTATCGGCACTCAAAAACAACGTACTCGGTTGCCGGCTAGATCTCTCTAGCACGAGGAGGCGTGCACCCGTGTCAGGCCCAGAGGTTTCCATCGCCAGCAGCGCGCAAGCTCGCCCCACCAGCCTGTCGGTGCTGGTGCCGGTATACAACGAGCGTCATTTGGTGGCCGCCAGCCTCGACCGCCTGAAGGAGCTGGGAGAGTCTCCCGTGCTGGAGCGGGTACAGGTCATTGTGGTGGATGATTGTTCCACCGACCAGACTCCATCGGTGCTGCAGGAATTCAAGGAATCTCTCACCGGCGACGACGGTGGGCGAATGCACTGGATTTTTATTCGTCATGAGCGCAACCAGGGCAAAGGCGGAGCCATCAGGACGGCGCTAAAGTATGCGGATTGCGAGCTCACCGTAATCCATGATGCCGACCTGGAATACCACCCACGCGATCTGCTGAAAATGCTGCCCTTGTTCAGCGACCACGCGGCGGATGCGGTTTATGGTTCCCGTTTTCTCGCCGGGCAGTTCAAGCGCGTGCTTCTCTTCCGCCACTCGTTGGGGAATCGCCTGCTTACTTTTTTCTGCGACATCGCCTCCGATCTGAATCTTTCCGACATGGAAACCTGCTACAAGATGGTCCGCACCAGCCTGCTGCGCAGCATTCCCATTGAGAGCAGGGATTTTCGCATCGAACCGGAACTTACGCTCAAGCTGGCCAAGCGCAACGCCCGCGTGTTTGAGGTGCCCATCAGCTATTCCGGGCGTACCTATGCGGAAGGAAAGAAAATCACCTGGAAAGACGGTTTCCTGGCGCTGATAGCGATCGTAAGATTTTCGCTTTCGGACAATATCTATACCGAGGACCCAGACGGCAGTGAAATTCTGGCGCGTTTACGCCGCGCGCCTCGCTTCACGGCCTGGATGGCGGAGATCATTCGGCCCTATGTTGGCGAACAGGTTCTGGAAATCGGAGCTGGGATTGGCAATCTTACGCTTAACCTGGCGCCGCGGTCGCTCTACTGGGCTTCCGACATAAACTCCCATTACCTGCATGAACTGCGCAAATTGCAGGAGACGCGCCCCTATCTCCGCGCCTCCCAGGTGGACCTTACCGCGGGAGAATCATTTCCCAGCGCGCAAAGATTTGACACCGTTATCTGCTTGAATGTGCTGGAACATGTTGAGGATGACCGCACCGCGCTGCGCAACATCTGGGAGTCGCTACAGGAAGGCGGCAGGGCCATTGTGCTCGTGCCGCAAGGCCCAGGTCTCTACGGCACCCTTGACAAGGTGCTGGGGCACTTCCGCCGTTACAGCCGGGAACAACTGGCAAGCGTGGCCGAGAGTGCGGGATTCCGTATCCATCGCATCCTGACGTTCAACCGTGCCGGCTCCCCAGCGTGGTGGCTGAATGGCAAGATACTAAAGCGAACTACCTTTGGATTGTTCCAGATCAAGATACTGAATCTTCTTGTGCCGATATTCAAGAGAACGGAAAAATGGCTGCCTTTGCCGGCGCTTTCACTGATCGCGGTGCTGGAGAAGCCCACCGCAAGTCCTGACCCGAGGAACGACATAGGCGAGATGTCGGCCGAAAAAGCCGGAGCAGAAGACGTGCATTCAGAGTTATAGCCGGCAAAAATCGAACTCTTAAATTGCAAATGCGGCTGAGTTCCTGGAGGAAGCCCGTGATTCAGACAAAGACTTCCTCTGAGCCGCAACCCTCCGCGGTTTATCTTTTCGGGAGTGTCCGATTTGAGAAGGTCCCATTCCGTTCTGCCCTGGTAAACATACTGGGAGGACCTCAGCGGCTCTTGTGGACGGTGAATTCAATCACCATTGTATAGATTGAGCCGTCTCGCCTTGAGGAACTGCAGTTTTTCGTTCAGGTGTGTGCCAGCGGGAGAGGGATGTACCTTAAAGTGCATCCGGGTGTCGCAATAATCCACCTTTTCAAATTTTAAGTAGCATTCCTTCCAACTCTGCTTAGCATGGTGCCAGCTGACCAACGGGCCTTTCACACTTCTCCTCAAGGGAGTGGCTCCCAGAAGCAAGCTGAACACTAATACAGCGAGCCCGACCTGCCGCAGCAACGGGCGCCGTACTAACAACAAAGACATATAAACGGCAGTTAAACCAGGTATCAGGTAAGGCATGTAGCGGTTCGCATGAGCGGAATCGAGTCCTCTGCACATTCGGCCTGCAGCGGCGCTGACGGTGAAAAGCAGGGAAAGGCAGGTGAATGTGAAGATGGCGGTATTCTGCGGGACATCGCCGCGGTCTCGCAGCAGCCGGTAGGCGGACCAGCCACAGACGATGAGATTGAGCAGCAGGACAGCAAAACCGACCAGCGACGGCAACAGAGAGTGCCCGTTCAGCTGGAACAGGGTGGCGAAAATGAGCGCCGCGTACCAGACGTAGCGGAGCAGAGGCGCCGGAGAAAAGACAAGACAACCACTGGCCATTCCCACCTGGTAGCCAACAAAGAATGAAGCCAACGATAGAAGCGAGATGATCAGCGCGACGCCGGGAAGCAGCCATCCTCGCGGCTTGCCTATTCCACGAAAGAGCGCTACCCCTAACAGTAATGGCGTGATGAATCCCACGAAGATGCCGAAGCCTGTATAGATGAGCAGGAAATTGATAACTAAAACCAGGCTGTAGCGCCACCAAATGTTGGCTACCGTCCAGGCAAGGCAGAAGAGCACGGTCAGCAACACCGGGAAAGGCCCGTGGGCAACGATCGGGGTAACCACGAAAGCCAAAAACTGTACCGGAACGAACAAGAGAAGTGGGAACACGACATCGCTGAGAGTAATACGGCCAAACAGACGATGCTTAAGCCAGAGGGCACAGCACATGGCCGCCACCATGACGGCACCTTCAAGGAGGGACGTAGCGCGTGAGTCCCAGCGGGTCAGGTCACTTAAAAGCGCATCCACCACAAAGCCGATGCCGAGCCGCGGCGGCCCATGTTGCCAAGTGAACATACGCCACAGCGATGCACCCTGGAATTGGGCAGTACGGAAGTCCCACTCATCCCCATTGAAAATATTGGTGGAATATTTTGACAAGATATGGAACATCCGCCCGCCAAGCACCACCGCCACAGCTCCAACCAGAAGCAGAGCATAAGGAAAATTTATGCGACGCGATTGCGTTGGTGATGCCGGGCCTCGTGATTCTGCTCCTCCTTGAGGCAGTTCGGCCGCCAAGGCAAGCCTGCCCATTTTGGTGAGTTTTCTCCAGGCTGTTCCATTCTGGATATGGAACATTTGTACAAAGCTTTTCGACGGGACGGTGGCATTCCACAGCTTGGGCAAGGTGAACTCAAAATATCAGAATCAACGGCTTAGCTCAATTGAGGCCGATTGCTCAGGGAACGGCTGGGCTGACGGGCTTGGAAGATGAGCGCGTTAACAGGATGGCGGCGGCCACTCCTCCGCCCACCGCTCCGCCAATAAGCAGCACTTTGGTGGTGGGAAATCCTCCCGAGGCGGTGGCCGGGGGCGTTTCCGGAGCGGTCGGACCCTGGGGAGGGGGGTCGTCTGCAGCGGCTTTCTTATGCCGGTCGCGAGTGGTTTGCTGGCCGGCAGGCAGCACCGTGGCTTGCCCGCCGTCCAGAATGTTCAAGTCGCCTTCCAGGGAGGCAATCTGGACAGAGCCGTTATCGTCCAGCACATCGTATTTTCCATGGCCGGTGCGGGGTATGATGCTCAGCCCTTCGGTGTTCACCGGCATGCCGTCTAGGGTGGAAACCGCAACCCCGCCTTGCTCTAAGTCTAGCCCCTTGCCGGTATACGTCACGGAGGACCCTGGCTGCAGAACCGTTAACGAGCCCTTGCCGCTAATGCTAGCATAGGAACCACCCGGAACCTGCACGCGATCACCCGGGAACAGCGCTGTGGAATCCGCCGCTGACTTGCCATTCAGCATGACGGAGCCATGAGGCATTAAAACTGCCGAAGGAGCAACCGTTGCCGGGGCTGCAGCGGGAGCGGGTAAGACGCCCGGTTGAGGCGGGTTGTTGGTGAAGGCGACCTCGGGGCCGGAACCGGAATTCTGCGCTTCATTAACGCCAGGACCAGAAGACACAGTTGGTTGTCCCGGAACCGCAGACCCAGAATATGTCGCAGCATCACCGGAAGGAGCGACCTCTACGGCAGAGCGCAACTGAGGGTACGAGCGCCGGGAATTGGATTCACCCTGGGGACGTCTTACTACGGTGGCTCGCACCAGGGAAGCCCCCTGCTCCGGTAACCTGGTGTTTTGTGCAACGGGCAGGCGGGACATCGCGGGCGAAGAGGCAGCCTGCAATGGATGGCCTGGTATTCCCGGCTGGGTGACGCCGGAGTTGACAGCAACTTTGAAAGCAGAGGCGGGCTCGGGCTTGGATCGAATCGAGATGTATGCGGCAAAACCCAGCACGGCCATGACTCCAGCCAGTGAAATTATCCAAGCTCTGCTCAAATTCCCTCCCCTATACCCATGCCGTTTGTCGGATTGTAAACACCATTACACACTAGTACCCATTTGATCGTAGGCATTGATGGAGCGCAGAGTCAACGATTTCCTGGCTCGGTGTACCAATTTCACAACTAGCTGATGGATGAGAGCGTATAGGTGCGGCTTGGCGAAAGAAAGGTCTGAGAGCTTGTTTCCGTACCGGCGCTCCCGTCTGTTTCCGGTTGTGCCTGAGCGCTGCGGCGGGGCCTACGTTCTTACGCTGCAACGCTGAGATGTGATTGGAGGCATTCAGGGGATGGTCATGATACTGGCGCCGACGTAGCATGAGGTTGTTGCCCTGTGTCCGCCACCATCGGACGGGCGGCAGGCGCGTTACAAAACCAGGCGCGTATTACACTTTCCGGCACCCGGCGCCGCCCCTGGATGAGGTGGCGCTTCCGCCGCGTGCGCTCCCGGCTCTTCCATACAAATGCGAGGGCGGAAAGCAGTCTGCGGTCCACCAGCACGGAGTAGCCAACGATCAGCAGGTCACGCCAGGTAATGGGGATGAACAGGCGCAGGCAGGTTCCCAGCGAGGCATTTTTCCAGCGCATGAGGAAGCGGTTCTTGACCGAATGCCAGTTGATTACCAGAGGCAATTGGCGAAAGCGCTCGGGGGTAACGCGGCGCTCGTGCCAGCCTACCGCCGCAGGCACGTACAGGCAGTTCCAGCCCAGCAACTGCGCCCGCCAGGCCAAGTCGGCGTCTTCGCGGTAAGCGAAGAAGTCTTCGTCGAAGAACTCTCCCTCCACCGAGACATCCTCTACCATGGCCCGCCGGTACAGGGCAGCGGCAGCGGTGGCGCCAAAGACATACTGCGTCTCCTGGTACTGCCCGCGGTCAATCTGCTCACTGCCGCGGTCGAAATGGCGCAGGTTGCGGGTGAAGTAGATGCCGGTGGAATCAATGCGGGAGGTAAACTCAGGCTGGCCACCGGGATTCCAGCGCAGCAACTTCCCGCAGAGCGCGCCGACCCGGCTATTCGTGGCCTCAGCCGCGGCCAGCAGTTGTGAGATAAAGTCAGGAGTGAGCACAACGTCGGCATTGAGGCTCAGAAGCCACTCACCCCGGGCGCGGCGAATGGCCTGGTTCTGGGCGGCGGCAAAGCCCGCATTTTCACGGTTCAGGATGACCTGGTACTCGGGCGCCTGAAGGTGGTCGAGGATTTCACGGGTGCCGTCGCTGGAGGCGTTGTCCACAATCACCACCTCCAGGGGCCCGCAAGCCTGCTGTCGCAGCGCCTGCAAGCAGGCGGGAAGCACCCGCCGGCTGTTGAAGGTGCAGATAAGAACGGAGACCATGGTCAGGAAGTTTGACCTTGCAGCGGGGATTCTCGCACGTTTCCGAAATTGTCTCCTAATCCCGATGCCAGCCAGCTAGCGAGAACCGAGCGCCGCTCCCGCCATTTCACTTCTGACCTTCTCCTGGCTGGCCTCGTGAGCCTTCTCCAGCAACCACTCCAATGAAGGGGTGGGCTTGCACACCATGAAGATCTGATAAGCGAACAACGATTTTGAAATTTTGATGAACAGCTTGTTGACAATCAGGAGCAGCCGACCCAGAGAGTTGTCGCCCACGGCCACAGGAAAGGGTGCGGGCACGCCGCGGACTTCCTGCACGCGGTAGCCGGATTGCTCGAAGAGGTTGCGCGCCGTCCGGAAGGTGAACAGGCGGGTGTGTGTCAGATCGAGAATCCCCCTTACTCCATAATTGAACCGGCCCAGGGAAAGGCCGAGACGGGTAACCAGGAAGGCAATATTGCCGGTGCTGAAAATTACGGTCAAATCGGTTCCCGTGCGGCGAGTCCGGCGCAAAGTGTCCAGTAGCCGCTCGGGGAAGCGCAAGTGCTCGACAATGTCGAGCAACAGAACGTAATCGAAGCGGCCGGCGTCCACGGGGAACTCGCCCTGGTCCAAGTCACAGCGAATGAACTCGTCCAGGTCGGCGTCGTTATTCGGGGGGAACTGGTCAATGCCGGTCACCCGGCATTGTTTCTGCTTTAGAGCCTGAGCCACATATCCCCCGGCACACCCGACATCGGCTACCGAGGAACCAGGGCGTACCCGTTGCAGAGCCAGGCTGTGGGGGCTCTCAAAGCGAAACTTGGACTGGTAGAAGACGTTGTTCTCGGTGGGCCGGCGGACGTCGAACTTGCGCTCGTAAAGCAGGCTGTAATCCTGCGCCCGGCTCAGAAGGGTGGAGCGAAGCACGTTGAAGGCATATCTGATGCCCTTAACCTTACGGATCTCGTCCCCGTAATAGGTGGGAATGGGTAATTCTCTGAGGCACCGGCCGGCGCGGAGCAACTGAATGAGGATCTCAGTGTCGAAATGATAATCGTTGGTATTGCGCTCGAAAGGCAGCGCTGCCAGCGCCGCTACCGAGTACACGCGGTAGCCGGAGTGAAATTCACTCAAGGCGGCGTGCAGCACCCAATTTTGCATCCAGGTAAGAATTTTATTGCCGGCGAATTTGTAGAGCGGCATGCCTTGCTTGAGCGCTCCGAAGCGGGTCATCATCCGCGAACCGAGAACAGCGTCAGCCTGGCCCGCCAGCAAGGGCTGCAAGAGGTCGGGGAGGCATTCGGGAGCGTACTGCCCATCGCCATGGATCAGGGCGACGATGTCAAAGCCATTTTCGATGGCATAGTGGAAGCCAATCTTCTGGTTGCCGCCATACCCCTGGCTGACCGGGTTGAAGAGCACGGTTACTGGAAACGGGCTGCCATTCTTCTGCGCGGCACGCGCTTTGGCAAAGGTCTGGTCGCGCGAGCAGTCATCAATGACCAGGATTTCCGTCTCGTATTGCGCAAGTGAGGCAGGAATGCGCGACACAACTTTCTCGATGGTTCGCTCGGCGTCATAGGCAACAACAAAGATGAGAACGCGCCTGCTGCGCGCCGGTGCAGCCGTTTCCGCACCATTGGGCACTGCTGTCATGAGGAGATCCCGATATCGCCGCATCTTACCACCGCAACCCAGGCCCGCGGTACTCGCTGTTGGGCGCTTTTTCGTTCACGAACCTTCGTTTTCTATGGCACCGGTCCGCTGCGGCTTTGCGGAAGAAACTAAGAGTCCGAGTCCGCAAATGACCGGCTTGGTTGTTTTAGATAGAATCGAGGGACCTGATGCGAATTCTATTAATTGGAGCCGCCGGACAGCTGGGCCTGGACCTGCTTCCGGTTTTGGAAAGCCGGGGTCACGAGGTGGTGCCGGTGACGCACGAGCAGCTCGAAATCTGCTCGCCGGAAGCGGTCGTGCAGCTTATGGCGAACACCGAGCCACAGTGCGTAATTAACACGGCCGCCTTCCACCGGGTGGACGACTGTGAGGATCAGGCAGAGAAAGCCTTTGCGGTCAATGTTCTGGGGGTTCGCAACCTGGCGCAAACAGCGGAGCGGAACGGCGCTGCGCTGGTGCACTTCAGCACGGACTACGTTTTCGGCGGCGAGAAGCGCACGCCCTACAGCGAGGCTGACGTGCCGCAGCCGCTCTCCATTTACGCCATAACCAAGCTGGCGGGCGAATTCGCCGCGCGCCGCTACTGCTCGCGACATTTTGTGATCCGCACCTGCGGGCTTTATGGCATGGGCGGCAGCCGCAGCAAAGGCGGCAACTTCGTGGAAACTATGCTGAAGCTGGCGGCGCAGAAGAAAACCATTCGGGTGGTGGCCGACCAGATTGTAACTCCAACCTCGACCGCAGATCTGGCAGAACGCGTGTTGCCGCTGCTGGAATCAGAACGCTATGGTTTGTACCACATGAGCAGCGCTGGCCAGTGTTCCTGGCATGAATTCGCCGCCGAAGTGTTTCGCCTGGCCAAGATAAATGCCGACCTGCAGCCCACCGACAGCAAGAGCTTCGGCGCTATAGCGCGACGCCCGGGCTATTCCGTGCTCGACAACTGCCAGATGCGCGCGGCCGGCATTGCCGAATTCCGCCCCTGGCAGGAAGCCCTGGCCGCGTATATGCGGCAGCGGCGGGCTTAACCCTCCCCCGTGAACGGAGCAGGTAGCGCGCCAGGCAAAAAATCATCAGACTCCTCACAGCAGATGAGGATAAAAACGGGTATCTCCAGTTCCTGCCAGGCCCACGCAGCGTGCCACCCACATGGCTTTTGAGCTCTGACCTTTGTTATTGTGGACTCTGCATTGGTTGACGTGATCCCATGTACCGTGAAATTCACACCTGCCGCATCTGTGGAAACCCGAAACTCGATCCGATCTTGAATCTGGGCGTTCAAGCGCTTACCGGAGTCTTCCCCAAGGCCATTGACCAGCCGGTCGAGCATGGACCGCTGGAACTGGTGAAGTGCCGAACCGGGCAGAAGGAGGATACCTGCGGGCTGGTGCAATTGAGGCACTCGTTCGCACCGGAGCAACTATACGGCGATACCTACGGCTACCGCTCAGGACTTAACCAGTCCATGGTCAGGCACCTCAGGAAAAAAGCCGAATTGATCAGGAAACTGGTGCCCATCGAAGCCGGCGATCTGGTCCTGGATATCGGGAGTAACGACGGCACTCTGCTGGCCGCAATGGACAAGCCCGGAGTGGAGCTCGTCGGCATGGACCCGAGCGCGAGCAAATTTGCCAGCTTCTACCCGCCCCACGCCAGGCGGGTACCTGATTTCTTCTCAGCCGAACGCTTCTCTCGAGAGGCCAGTGGGCGTCGCGCCAAAGTTGTGACCTCGATAGCGATGTTCTACGATCTGGAATCACCATTGCAGTTCATGCGAGAGGTCTATGAAGTGCTGGCGGACGACGGCATCTGGGTGTTTGAACAGAGTTATCTTCCTCAGATGCTCGCGATGAATTCTTACGACACCGTGTGCCATGAGCACCTCGAATACTATGCTCTCCGGCAAATATTATGGATGGCGAACAAGGTGGGTTTCGAAGTAGCTGACCTCGAGTTCAATTCAGTCAACGGAGGCAGCTTTTCCCTGGCCGCCGGCAAAAAGAAGATGGCTCGTCCGGCGAGCAGCGCCCTGGATAATGCGATCCGCGAGGAGAGAGATCGCGCACTGGATAGCGCTCGCCCCTACCAGGAGTTTGCCGACCGCGTACGCCGGCACCGGGACGCGTTGCTTGAACAGCTGCAGGCGATGCATAAGTCGGGACTTCGCGTCATTGGTTATGGAGCCTCAACCAAAGGCAACGTTGTGCTGCAGTTTTGCGGAATCAAGGGCGACCTCCTTCCGTTTATTGCAGAGGTGAATCCCGATAAGTTCGGCGCATACACGCCCGGAACCTTAATTCCCATCATTTCCGAATCGGAGGCGCGGGCCATGCGGCCGGATGCTTTTTTGGTACTGCCCTGGCACTTCCGCGAGAACATCGTCGAAAGAGAGAAAGCTTTTCTGCAGTCCGGGGGAAAGCTGCTGTTTCCGCTGCCCACGATTGAACTAATCTGAGTTGAATACCGCATTGATCGTCGGTTCCGAAGGCCAGGACGGCACCTACCTTGGCCGGTTGCTGCGGGAAAAGGGGTATGAGGTCATAGGTGTCGGCCACGGTGCTGTAACCACCGAGGGGCGGGTTCAGATCGCTCCGGTTGACATTCGCAACCGTGACGAGGTCTTGAACCTGATCCGGAACGTGCGTCCCGCCTGCCTGTACTACCTGGCGGCGTTTCACCATTCCTCGGAAGACTTCTTGCTCGGAAACCAGGAGTCCTTGCGCGAGATGCTCGAGGTTAATACCCTGGCGCTGAACAACGTCCTGTCTGTCGTTGCATCCGCAAGCCCGAACTGCAGAGTCTTCTATGCCGCCTCATCCCTTGTATTCGGCGATCCTGTTATGTCGCCGCAAAACGAAGACACCCCCCTGGCTCCGATTTGCCCCTACGGCATTTCGAAGACGGCAGGAATCCATGTGTGCAATTATTACCGCGCCGCCAGGAACCTATATGCCTCCGTGGGGGTGTTGTACAATCACGAATCTCCGCTGCGGCGTCCAACGTTTATTTCCCGAAAGATCAGCCGAGGAGTGGCAGGGATCAGCAGAGGAGAAACTGAGAAGCTCATCGTCGGGGACCTGGAAACTCGCGTAGATTGGGGTTACGCGCCGGATTACGTTGAGGCCATGTATCAGATTCTAAGGCTGGACGAGCCCGGCCTATTCGTGATCGGGTCCGGCGTTCTGCACACGGTCCGCGATTTCCTGCGAATAGCTTTCGCGCACATCGGACTGAATTGGGAAGATCACGTGATACAAGACCCCACCTTGTTGCGAAGGAGTGGTTCACCGATTCCCCTATGCGCCGACAGCACAAGGCTTCGAGCACGGACTGGCTGGCATCCGGCGATGTCGTTTGAGGGGATGGTTCGGCTCATGGTGGATTCGGACATGCGACAGAACACCGGGCATGGTGGGTCTGAGGAACCGCCGTATTCCAGTCGCTAGCGATGGCTTTTGGCGAGGAGCAGCCATGAAACGCGCATTGATTACCGGCATTACGGGCCAGGACGGATCGTATTTGGCCGAGCTCCTTTTGGCCAAAGGATATGAAGTACATGGCATTAAACGGCGCTCCAGCAGCTTCAATACGCTGCGGTTGGACGACATCTATTCCGACTGGCACGAAGAGAAAACCCGCTTGTTTCTGCATTTCGCCGACTTGGCAGACTCGAGCAGTCTGTGGAAGCTGCTTTATGACATCCGTCCCGATGAAGTCTACAACCTGGGCGCGCAGAGCCATGTTCGCGTGAGTTTCGACATTCCCGAGTACACCTGTGACGTAACCGCAAATGGCGCATTGCGGTTGCTGGAGGGTATTAGACACGTGGGCCTGGATTGCCGCTTTTACCAGGCCTCGTCCAGCGAAATGTTCGGAACCTCTCCTCCACCTCAGTCCGAAACCACCCCGTTTCATCCGCGCAGCCCCTACGCCTGTTCCAAGCTCTTCGCCCATGCCACTACAGTAAATTATCGAGAAGCCTATGGAATGCGCGCGTGCAGCGGAATCCTGTTCAACCATGAGTCGCCGCGGCGCGGCGAGACCTTCGTCACGCGTAAAATAGCGCGGGCGGCGGCCCACATCAAAGCAGGACTGGAGACCCACCTCTACCTCGGCAATCTGGATGCTCGACGGGACTGGGGTTACGCGCCCGAATACGTGGAGGCGATGTGGCTTATTCTCCAGCAAGACACCCCGGACGATTACGTGATCGGGACAGGCGAGAACCACTCAGTCCGCGAGTTTCTTGACAAGGCTTTTGGGTGCGTCAACTTGGACTGGCACGACCATGTGATCATTGACCCGCTGTACTATCGTCCTGCTGAGGTTCAGAATCTGCTGGCGGAGCCGGCTAAGGCGCAACAGAAGCTGGGCTGGCGTCATCGAACGGGTTTCGAAGAACTTGTTCGCATTATGGTCACTGCCGAAACCGAGCAATCTGCCCGAAGGAATGTGGTGACATCGGTTTCCGCGAGGGCCGAACGTTAACACCCCAATGAGCCGGACTGCACCGCTCTACTGTTTAGTTGGGTAATAGTAGATAGGAGGTCCCCATCCTCCCGGCCATACTTTAAGGCCGTAGTTGTGAGTCTCCTCCCACTTGGCGACTTCATCGCTCCATGATGGGCCGGAAAACATATCCATGTTATAGAACCCCACTACACCCACAGATAAAGCAATGGCAATGGCAGCAGCGCACGCCACTTCTTTGAGGCCATAGCTCGGCCCATCGAGATTGAGGAACACGAGCAGCAGAATTGTGGCTTCCGGCAAGAAGGCGTATCGGGCGGCAGCAATTCCATGTAGGGACCCCAGGGCGGTGACGGTCGAATACGTCACGAAAATAACGGCCAGCAGTAACTTATCGAAGGTGAATTTGCGCCGGCACAGCCATATCAGGATAGCCACGATCAAGGCCGCAGACACCCACCCAGCCAGCAAAGTGCTTTCATCGGGCCAATGCGGGTACGAATTTGCTACCCACCAGGCGTCTTCGATACCGAAAAAGCGGAAAATCGGGCGCGCAAAGACCTGTCCGACAAATGGAGTGGCCACATGGTAATACAGGGCGTTAATGGAGGCTAAGCTGGCGACGCCCTCTCCTCGCATCGGCAAGCCGCCATGCAATTTGAAATAGACCACGCTGGCAGCTTGAATTACTCCCGCTCCTAAGAGAATCAACCCTTGAATCAGATATTCACGCGATCGGCGGTAGAGATAGCAGGCAAGAAAGAAGGGAGCCAGCACAACAGCGTAAATTCCTGTCAGCCCACAAAAGGCCAGCAGCGCCCGGATTGCCCATCGAACTGCAAGCCGCCAGTTTACGTTCTCTTCAAACAGCAGCAGTAGGGTGCTCAGTCCCGCAAAGCTCATGGAATTGATGCTGTTCAGCCAGATTTCCGGGGTGGTGCTGGGCAAAATCAAAATGATGAGGCCGCCGATGATGAGTTTCCACCGTGAATTAAAAAGCCTCGAGTTCCCCAGACAAATGGTTGCCAAAGGTATGACCTGGATACCGAGAGCCAACGCAGTGCTGGCCAGCGGCGCGTAAACGATGTGCCCCGCGCGGGCCGCAGCTCCGGATAATACGGCCGCGACATTGGCGGCGAGGTTCAGGTAACCCGACAGGGGATAAACAAAGCCCAACGTAGACCAGGCACTATGGGTTACGGCAAACTGAAACCAGACTACGCCTTCTTCGGCCCAGAACCGCGGATGCACCAGGAGATGCAGCGAGCGCGCAAGTACACACGCGACAAGCACCGCGAAAAGTACCTTTCGGAACAGGTAATCACTATGACCGCTCTCACTTACCGTTAATTGCCTGATCCGGCTTGGGAACTTAACTAAGAGAATGAGAAAACAAAACACCAGAAAAGCTGCTACCGCCGTCAGCCAGATGTCCCGTTTAGGGGTATACGTGAAGGGAGCGCCTGCCGGAATGGCATCCACAGTTTCCGGTGAAACAATCTTAAGATGCCCCGCTAAACGTTTGTGCGCCCCGAGCCAGTTCGGATTCATTATCCAGTGCTTTGAGCCGCCTCGGATGTAGAAGATTGCGGATTGATTGCCAGCTTTTATAAGGGATCCCTCAAGCGATTCCACAGCGACGGGCCGAATATCAGCTCCCGAGGGCAGCAGGTCGAACTCGGCCTTGGGTACCGCTTTTACCTGGTTCCAGGTATAGCCGTGACCGGGAATCCAAGCGGGATCCGCAATTAAATGACGCTGCCCGCCCTGGACCAGATAGAGCTGGCCGGGTGCATCCACGGAATAAATGACACGATTTTCAAGCTTAGACGGAGATGGACTCAGGTTCTTGGCGGTCGAAGCAGACAAAAGGCATGGCCACGCAATGGCCATCCCTAGGACAATTCTAAGAACTGCGGCTGCGGCGCTTTGCTTTCGGTTCAGGCAAATAAATAAGAATGAATCTCTGCAGGCGGGTGGGACCATGGGAGATAGCGGCATCCCCTTCAACGGAAACAACTGGCGCCTGGGGTTGAAGGGCCTGTCCGAGCATTTCTTCTGGCGGTCAAGCGTGTGCCTGCTTCTGCAGCGAGATGGAGAGTTGATTCGCTTCCACAGTATCGAGGGTGTGGCTAGCCGCGATTTTCTCTCCCACGATCACGGTGTAAGTAAAGAGATCGCGCACGCCAAAGTAGAACCTTATCAGCCTGAATCCGGAGGAACACAAATATTCCTGTATTTGGCGCCTGGAACGGACATGGGTAATTTCGTCGGGATGCAGCTTAAGGCTTTTGTTGTTTCCGACCCGATGGAGAATCCAGTGAACCACAGCTAGAAACCTTACCGTAAGTCCGTAAGCGGGAGGCCAGAACAGGGTGATTCTGCCGCCAGGCTTCAACACGCGGTGGAATTCCCGCAAAATCTTCCGAATCTCGTCCTCTGTAAAGTGTTCCATCACGCCCAGGTTATAAACACCATCATAAGTCTGGTCGGGAACCGGAATATCGAAAATGCTTGCATGAATCAAGCGCGCAACCTGAGGCTGCGATTTTCGATAGATGCCCAGCGCCTGGGGTGAAATATCCAAGGCGCACAGCGAGACTTTTTTAGCGATATCGGTATCCACCTGTCCGCTGCCGCAACCTGCGTGCAGGACCTGGCCGCCGGCAGGAAAGTACTTTGGAACAAAATGGTTCACGATTCGCTTGATTATGAACTTGCGGTAAAAAACCGCGATCAGATCGTAAACCAAGGACGCAGGTTTGTTCTTCGCCAACCAGTAAGCGTCCCACTCCCGCCCCGTTGCCGCATCCCGTGCGGTGTGCTGGACGCTGTGTTCCGGCTCGAACGGCCGCGTGTAGAGAAGCGCGTCGCGGTCCAGTAACGTCTTGACATAGAGGTACAGCAACAAAAGCGAACTGTGAACAGCGTCTCTCCAAGCCATCTTCGAGTGTCCATACGTTCGTGCCGGCAATTCCAGAGGAAGTTCTTTTACCGGATGGCCATTGAGCCACAGCACGTACAGGCTTTCGAAAAAGAAGGAATAGCTGCGCGAGTAGACAAGGTCGAAGGTGCTTTCCGGAATCTGCGAAAGCTTATACAGCCGAAATGCGCCCGTAGCGTCGTAGGGCATACGAAGGAAGGTTGTGGTCAGGAAATGCCCTATATAGGTCAAGCCCTTGCGCAGGGCGCTCCAGGAAGCGAGGCTTCCCTGTTGCATGTAACGCGAGCCGATCACCACATCGTACTGGTCGGCATATCCCAGGAAATCGGCAATTCGCTCGGGAGAATGCGTAAAATCGCAGTCCATAGTGAGCAGCAGCTCAAAACCATGCGAGTAAGCCCAGTGGATGCCTTCTTTGTGGGCGCTGCCGATGCCCTGCTTTCCGCTGCGATGGATTGCGTGAACGTTTTGATTTTCAGAGGCTAAACGAGACACAATTTCGCCCGTGCCGTCGGGCGAGTTGTCGTCCAGAAACAAAATATCAGCCGCCAGATTCAGGCTGCGGATGCGAGCGAAGAGGGCTTCCACATTCTCAGCCTCGTTGTATGTGGGGATGAAAATTAAGAGCCGCCGATCAGTGTCCATCAAAATCTACTCCTGCCAGGACCGTGAAAGTGTGTGAGAATAGCGCCTAAGGTGGCGGGGGAGATCCGGGAAAGTGGGTGAAATGCGGCGAGCGCCTGAGGTGCGCCGGCACCTCCGAAATTTGCCCCCCAAGAAAGCAACGTACCACCAACCTGATGGAAGTTGGCTGATTATAAAGTATTCCCGCCGACCATGTACACCGTGGCGCCGCTGAAAATGCTGTTACCTAGTTTTGCTCCCCTGATCATCCGCCGACGCCAGCGCGCAGTCTGGCTTGCCGTCCCGAGAACCGGGCGGAGCCGAGCCGACGGCGGGCGCGGAGATTTGCTCCGAGCTCATCGCTTTCGCCGGCAAGGACCTGCGCACGATCAACTCTCATTCGATGGCTCATAGCGCGGCAGGAGCTCTCTCGCGATCTCTCGCAGCGGGGGGTAGGCCTTATCCTTGGCCGACAGGACGGGGTCAGGAGTGTTCCAGACAATTCCCACCTGCGGGTCGCTCCACAAAACTCCGTGCTCATCATCGGGATGGTAGAAGTCGCTGCACTTATAGAGAAACTCTGCCGTTTCGGAAAGCACCAGGAAGCCGTGCGCGAAGCCGCGCGGAACCAGGATCTGCTGTTTGTTCTCCGCCGATAGCACTGCGGATACCCAGTGGCCAAAATAAGGAGAGCCGACGCGAATATCCACCGCGACGTCCAATACCTCGCCCCGCACCACTCGGCACAGCTTCGCTTGCGGGTGTTTCAGCTGGTAGTGCAGGCCGCGCAGGGTATTCTGGCGCGACCGGGAATGGTTGTCCTGAACGAACACCTCGCGAATGCCGGCTTTCTCCAGCCTGGCCTGGTGATAGCTCTCGAAAAAGAAGCCGCGCCCATCTTCATGCACCTGCGGGCGGATCAGATAGACGCCTGGGATCCTGGTCTCCGTTACCTGCAAGATGCTCCCGTATAGCGGCGTTCAGGCCGTGACTGTTTTCAATGACTTCTCGCGGTGAGTGTAGTACTTGTCGTAATACTGCTGGTAATCGCCGTTGCGCACATGCTGCAGCCATGCGCAGTTAGAGCGATACCAGGCGATCGTCCCCTGAATTCCCTGCTCCAAATCAGTGCGCGGCGACCACCCCAGTTCCCGGCCGATTTTGGAGCACTCCAGGGCATAGCGGCGATCGTGGCCGGGCCTATCCGTCACTGGTGTCATAAGGCTTTCCGGCTTGCCCAGCGCCCGCAGAATGCGCCGCACCATAGAGAGGTTAGGCTCCGTGTTGCCGGCCCCAATGTTGTACACCTCGCCCTCGCGGCCGCGTTCCAAAACCAGGGCCAAGGCGCGGCAATGATCCTCCACGTACAGCCAGTCGCGCTCCTGCAAGCCGTCTCCATAAATGGGGAGCGGCTTGTCTTCCAGCGCATTGGCAATCATCAGAGGAATGAATTTTTCCGGAAACTGATAGGGGCCGTAATTGTTGGAAGCGCGGGTGACGATTCCAGGAAATCCGTAGGTTCTGACGAAGGAGCGCACCAGCATATCGGATGCGGCCTTACTGGCGGAATAGGGGCTGTTGGGCTGCAGCGGATAGCTCTCGTCGGAAGCAAGGCCGGGAGGAATATCGCCGTAAACTTCGTCGGTGGAAACGTGAAGGAAGCGGCCAATTTTCAATTCGCGGGCCACCTGCAACAACACCAGTGTGCCGCGCACGTTGGTTTCGACGATGGGAGCGGGCTCGTAAATGCTGCGGTCCACATGCGACTCAGCGGCGAAATGGACCACCGCCTGGCAGCCCTCCATGGCCGCCCGCACCGCCGTGGCATCGCAGATATTGCCTTTAACGAAGCTGTAGCCCGGGTGCGCAGACACCTGCTCCAGGTTCAGCAGGTTGCCCGCGTAAGTCAGGGCGTCATAGTTAACAACGCTGTCACACGCGGGCAAGGAGAGGAGGTGATGAATAAAATTTGACCCGATGAACCCCGCGCCGCCGGTTACAAACACCTTCATCCGCGGGCACCTACCGCTGCCGGAGTCCCGGAAACGCCGGCGGAGGCGGATACCTTGTTGGCCCCCGTCTGCGCCACCAGGTTGGCCGCCCGCCGCAACGATTCAAAGGTTCCCGCGTCGGTCCACCAGCCTTCAAGAAGGCTGTAATTGAGCGCACCCTCCTCCAGGTAGAGGTTATTGACATCGGTGATTTCCAATTCTCCGCGGGCCGAGGGCTTCAGAGTGCGAATCTTGTCAAACAGGCTGGAATCGAACAGGTACAAGCCGGTGACGGCATAAGGCGATTTCGGCTGCCGGGGCTTTTCCTCAATGCGGACAATACGCCCGTTGACGATTTCGGGGCAGCCGAAGCGTTCCGGATCGTCCACTTCCTTGAGCAGAATATGGGCCCCCCGGGGCTGCCGGCGAAAGCTTTCGACCGCGGCACAGATGTTGCTTTCGATGATATTGTCGCCCAAGATCACGCACATGGGCCCGCTATCCACAAAGTGCTCCGCCAGGCGCAGAGCATCGGCGATGCCACCCTCGCCCTCCTGGTAGGTGTAGTTGAGATGCTTGAGACCAAAATCCTTGCCGTTGGAGAGCAGGCGGAGAAAGTCGCCCGCGCCCTGGCCGCCGGTGACCACCAGGATTTCGCGGATGCCGGCATTCACCAGCGCCTGCAGGGGGTAAAAGATCATAGGCTGGTTGTAGACCGGGAGCAGGTGCTTATTGATGACGCGCGTCAAGGGATGCAGGCGCGTGCCGAGACCTCCCGCCAGCACTACACCTTTCATAAGCTTCTCCTGTAGAAAGTGGTCTTATTGGACATTTTACGACCTGATGCGAAGCAAGAGGAATGCCCGAAGGGAAAGTTCACGGTGTTGGTTACTATACCGTACACCCGGGCAAATCGCGAGTTGCAGGCTTGCCGGCCGGAGATGGTTTCCACAACCGCGAATGGAGCCCGGCGCGGTGACCGGGCGGCCGAACTTGACAGTGGAAGTAGCTGGAGCTATAAGCAATAATTCCAACCTGAAGCAGTCACTTTCCCGTGTTCGAACTGGTCCGCGACACTTTCCATTACCGTGAACTCATCTGGGCGCTGGCGCTCAAAGAGTTGCGCGTCCGGTACAAACGCTCAGTGCTGGGTTTTCTCTGGGCGCTGCTCAACCCGCTGCTGATGATGGTTGTGCTGACCCTGGTTTTTGGCACCATCATGCGCTTCTCCATTGACCACTATGCCATCTTCCTGCTGAGCATGCTGTTGCCCTGGACTTTTTTCTCGCAAGCTCTGTCTTATTCGGTGGAATCGGTTGTGAGCAACGCCGAGCTGCTGAAAAAGGTCCGTGTTCCCAAACTGGTGTTTCCGGTGGCCGCGGTCGTGGCCAATATTATTAACTTCCTACTCTCTCTGATCCCGCTGGCTCTGATCGTCGTGGCGCTTCGCTTTCCTTTGCGCTGGACCTGGGTGTACCTTCCCATTCCCATGGCCGGCCTGTTCCTGTTCACCCTGGGAACATCGTTCTTTTTCGCCGCCATTAACGTCTTCTTCCGCGACATCAGTCACATCGTACAGATCCTGCTCTCTGCCTGGTTCTACGGCTCCCCCATCATTTATTCGATCGATTTTATTCCCAAGAAATACCACCTGCTTTTCCGCCTGAATCCTATGCTCTACGTCCTGAACGGTTTCCGGCTGAGCATTTATTACGGGCAGTTGCCCACGCCGCAATCGGTCGCCATGTCGCTGGGTTGCGGAATAGCAGCCGTGGTGATCGGGTTTAGCCTGTTCCGCCGCTATCAGGATATATTTGTTTACTACGTGTAGGGTGCCATGCCGAATCTGGCCGTGCGCTTCGAAAATGTGGTGCAACGCTTCCGGGTGATCCAGGAACGTCCGGATACCCTGCGCGAAGCCTTCGCCCGTTTTCATCGCCGTCGGCGCAGCACCTACCACGACTTTGAGGCGCTAAAACATGTGTCCTTCCAGGTGCCCCACGGAACTACGCTGGGCATTATCGGGCGCAACGGATCGGGCAAAAGCACCATCCTGAAGATCATCGCCGGCGTATATCGCGCCAGCAGCGGCAGGGTGGAAGTAAACGGCAGCACCGCCCCTTTGATCGAATTGGGGGCTGGATTTCACCACGAACTGACGGGCCGGGAGAACATCCTGATCAACGGCCTGTTGCTGGGGCTGTCCAAACGCGAGATCCGGCGCCTGGAGCCGAGCATCGTAGAATTTGCCGAAATCGGCGAATTCATTGACGCTCCCGTCAAGCAGTACTCTTCCGGCATGTACATGCGCCTGGCCTTCGCTGTGGCCACTGCGGTTAATCCCGATATCCTGCTGGTGGACGAGATCCTGGCGGTGGGCGATGCCGGTTTCCGCGACAAGTGCCTGCATCGGATTCAGTCATTCCGCCGCATGGGCAAAACCATTCTGATCGTCTCCCATGACCAAGACACGGTGCGCAAGTTTTGCGATCGTACTCTGCTGGTTCACGAGGGCGAGTTGCTCGCAGATGGCGCCCCGGATGAGGTCATCGGCCGCTATGAAGAAATCATCGGCTGCGCGGTCAGCGCAGCTCCCACCGGCCGGTTCACTTAACGCTCGCGCCTCAGAGGCGAATGCCGAATTTTCCGTCCTTCAGCGTCAAGTTAGGGTTGTAGTAAGGATCGCTGAGCAGCGCTTGTCCCCAGCGGCGCTGCATCAACTCCACCTCCCGCCAATCCATGGCAAAGCCACGGCTCACCGACTCGTGATGGATGAGTTCACAATAGGGCGTCCAGACAATGCGATAACCCTGGTCGCGTACCCGCAAGCAGAAATCTACATCATTGAAGGCGACCTGTAATTGCTCATCAAACCCGCCTACGGCATCGAACACCTCTTTGCGCACCATCATGCAGGCGGCGGTGACGGCGGAATAGTTACGAATGCATTTCAGAGCGCCAAAGTATCCGTAACTGCGGCCGGAAAAGTGTTTGTGGGAGTGGTCGGCCACTCCTCCTGAAAGACCAAGAACTACGCCGGCATGCTGAATGGTGCGATCGGGGTAGTACAGCTTAGCCCCAACGATGCCAATACCCTCCAGTTGGCATAGCTCCAGCATGCTGGAAAGCCACTCGCCAGCAACCACTTCCGTGTCGTTATTGAGCAGGACCAGGTAGCCACCTCGGGCCTGTTTGGCGGCAAAGTTGTTCAGGCGGGAGAAGTTAAATGGCTCTTCAAAAGGCAGCACCCGGTGACGCAGGGTGCGGAAGTAATCTAGGGTCTCCGCCTCCACACTGCCATTGTCAACAATCAATATTTCGTAATTGGGATAGGTTGTTTTCTCCTCGATACTGCGGAGGCAACGTCGCAGGAAACGCACCCCATCGCGAGTTGGAATAATGATGCTCACCAGCGGCTGTCCTTTGATGTGAGGCCGGACGCGATAAACATTAGGCACCTCGTTGGTGACCACAGTGCCCGCGATGCCGCAGCGATCCAGATGCTCTTGTATGGCCCGTTTGCCGGCATCGGTACTGTAAGTCTTGGCTGATGCTGCAGCAGCAGTGGATTGGGGGGTCTTGCGCCAGTGATAAAGAATCCTCGGAATGTGGAACACGCGGCGGGTTTTCTCCACTACCCGCAAAAGCAAGTCGTAGTCCTGGCTACCCTCGAAGCCCGGCCGAAATCCGCCCACCTCATCCACTAACTTCTTTCGATATACGCCAAAATGACACACATAATTACAGGCCAGCAGGTACTCGGGCGACCAGTCCGGCTTGAAAAACGCGTCACACCGCTTGCCATCTTTTTGCAGCTTGTCTTCATCGCTATAAATGATGTCGGCCTCGGGGCGGCTCTGCAGAAGCTTCACAACCTCGTAGAGGGCGGCTGGACTAAGCTCGTCATCGTGGTCAAGAAAGCCGACAAACTCGCCGGTGGCGAGGGTTAAAGCGCGATTGGAAGCGGCGCTGATCCCTCCATTCTTCTCGCTGAGGTTCAGCTTGATACGCTCATCGCCGGCCGCACATTGTTGAAGATATTGGAAAACATTTGACACGGTACTGTGGTCATCACAAATGCAGAGCTCCCAATTTTCGTATATCTGCCCGGCCACGGAATCAACAGCTTTCTTGAGATAATCCTGCGGCGTGTTGTAAGTGGGCATGATCACGCTGATCTTGGGCGCGTACTGGAACTGCGCGATCTCGCTGCGCATCTGCACCGGATCCCAGGAAGGACGCTCATGAACCGCAATCCACTGCTCGTATTCCTCAGCGGCGACGGTCAAGCGGCGTTTTCCTGAAATCAGGCGCGCCGCGGAGTAGACAAAGCCCTGCCGGGAGAGCACTCTCAGCGCTGTGCGGGCAAGACCCTGGCGCGAAAACTGCGCTTTGAGCTCGCGGTAACGGTTCAGCAATTTCCATCCCTTGCTGTTGAAGATTGCCTGAAGCATCGCCTCTTTGCCCGCCAAGTCCTCATTCTTTTCGGCCAGAAGCCGGTCTTTCTCGGCCAGCACTTGCTGTTTCGAGGCACGCTCCAGTTCAAGCTTCGCCACGGTTTCCGCTATTTCCACGCGCAAGGGGGCGGTTTCCACGGCGACATGGCGCGCCAGCGCTACTTCGAACAGTTCTTCATCCGTAGGCGGGCGGGTTGTCCTCCGCAGCAGAATCGCCTGCGGACAGACGAAGGAGGCGTCGAATCCCGGGTCGGCAGCAAAGGAGGAATCACGGAACAACTTAAGCCAGTAGATGACCGGCCTGACATTGATGTGCGTCGGCTCACTGAAATCCGCCGGTGTCGAGGAGAACAGCACCTGGTCGCTGACCGCAGTCATGTTCCTGACCGCGGCTCTACCCTCTTCATCCGAAAGGTGCTCCAATACCTCAATGCAGGTGACCAGATCGTAGAGGCCCGGGATGGGCTCCGCCGCCGAACGTACCGAGCAAAAATCCCGCAGGTCAGGGCGGACCTCGCCAATGGCATATTCGGAGACATCCGAACCCCAGGCCTCCACTCCGCGGTCGCGCAGCGCCTCAACCAGAAAACCCTTAGCGCATCCAACGTCGAACACACGGCGCGGCTTAAGCTCCCGGATGATTGCCTCCGCGATGCTTCCAAAAAACTGCAGCCAATGCGGCTGAGAGCGGTCATAGGGCAGGCCCAAATGGGCGGCGTAATATTCAGCGCTATAGGGTGCTGCCCCGGGATGGTTGGCCACGTCTTGCCCTCACTTCGGGTGGGTGCCGTTTATAGTAAAACATCGTCTACTTTTGGCGAAGCTGACACCGCTTGTACTATACTTCCAGCCTGGGGCGTGAGTCGCTACCTCTGTTGCCTTCTTCGACTCCGCGCTTTTCGTATTCTCAATTTGGTCCCGCCAGCCTATAGCCAGGCTGTGCGCGGGGTGCCTTTGACGGCCCGCACCGGCAGCGTACGCAGGTTAAATCGCGCACATGTTGCCGGCGGGCTGTGGATGAATTTTGATGCCCGCTTCCGAACAGCAGAAGCACCTCATTGTCGTCCTGGGCATGCACCGCAGTGGCACCAGTCTGATTACCCGGGGTCTGCAAGTCCTGGGCGTCAGCCTGGGCGACCGCCTCTTGCCTGTGGCCGGCGACAACCCCAGGGGCTTCTGGGAAGACCTGGAGGTCAACGCTCTTAACATCGCCCTGCTGCAGGCGCTTGGCCACGACTGGCACACCTTTACCCCGGTTCTTCCCGAGGAACTGGCCGCCCCGGGGGTCAAGGCTTTTAAACTGCGCGCCGTCGAAATTCTGCGCGACCGGTTCGCGGCCAGCGATTGCTTTGGACTGAAGGACCCCCGCATCGCCCGCCTCTTTCCCTTCTGGGAGGACGTTTTCACGCATCTGCGGGTAAGAGTCGGCTACCTGATTGTCTCCCGCAATCCGCTGAGCGTGGCCCGTTCCCTGGCGAAACGCAACGGCTTTGACCTCGAAAGAGGCTACTATCTCTGGCGGGAGCACATGCTGGGCAGCCTGGTAGGGACGCGGAACCGTGATCGCATTGTGACCGATTACGATCGCTTCCTCGAAGATCCGCCGAGAGAGCTGAAAAGAATCGCGCGAGGCCTGGGTCTGCACTTCAATCCTGATGACCCGCGGCTCAGCGACTTCCTAACCAGATTTCTCGATCATTCCCTCCGCCATAACCATCATCGGGCGGAGGACCTGGCCATGGACAACTCTGTCCCAACTAGCGTGGCCATGCTCTACCAGGCCCTCTGCCGGCTCTCGCTCCAGGATGCTCCCGCTGAGGACGCTGCAATAGCCTTCACCATCGAGCGTGTCAGAGCAGGGCATCAAGAGGCCTATCCTGCGCTGCGCTATATGGAAAATTGCGACAAGAAGATTACAGCCTTCACCCAGCAGGTCGCGCAACTCAATCATGACCTCGCGGAACACCAGGCCACCATAATGAGCCTGCAAAACCAGGTCTCACAGCTCAACCGCCAATTGGGAACAATATATTCCTCCGGCTCCTGGAGGACGGCGCACGTATTGAGCAAGATTCTTTTCGGTTTCAAACGACCTTTTGCCTGGCTGCGGCCTTCAAAAGCTGATCCGGTCTGAATTAAACCCCGCTGCAGCAGACCACTGTCGCCAATTGCGCCACCGGCCTCAAGAGCCTGATTGTCAAATAGCCATGCCGGGGTGAAATCATTACAATGTACAAAAGTCTTTTCGAGCGTCCCTTTTAGTGCTTAGGTCTCGGCAGGATTGCGAGTAACCGCTGCGCCATGAAGATTTCCATTCTGGGCACCCGCGGCATTCCGGCCCGCTACGGCGGCTTTGAAACTCTGGCTGAGCAACTGGCAAATCGGCTGGCGGAACGCGGCCACCGGGTCACCGTCTACTGCCGGCGTCCTTTTACCCGTCCGGGTGACGTGCTGCGTGCGGGCGTGACCCGTGTCATCCTGCCTACCATTTCCCGCAAACACTTCGACACCATCTTCAGCACACTTCTTTCCGTCTTCCACGTCGGTTTCAGCAATGCCGAGGCGGTCCTGCTGTGCAACGTAGGCAACAGTCCGCTGGCCTGGGTTCCGCGTTTGCTGGGCAAGCCGACGGTTCTGCACGTGGACGGCCTGGATCGCAAGCGCAAAAAGTGGAAATGGTTTGCCCGCCAGTACCTGCTGTTCTGCGAATTTCTCGCCGCCTATACCCCTACACGCTTGCTCACCGACGCGGTCGCCATCCGCGATTACTATTTACAGCGCTATGGCCGGGATTCCGCCATGATCGCCTACGGCGCCGAGGTGCCGCAGTTGCCGCAGGTTCCCTGGCAGGAGCACGATTTCAATATTCCCCAGCACCGCTACATTCTTTACGTCTGCCGCCTGGAGCCGGAAAACAACCCGGAACTGGTGATCCAGGCCTATGCCCGGCTGAAAACGGATTGGCCCCTGGTGGTGGTGGGCGACAACAAGTACACGCCCGGGTACGTGGACGATCTTAAGGCGATGGCCGGGTCCAATGTCCGCTTCGTGGGCGCCGTTTATGGGCCGCGCTATTGGGAACTGCAAAACAACGCCGGCCTGTTCGTCTCCGCTTTCGAGGTCGGCGGTATCCATCCCTCGCTGGTGGAGGCAATGGCCGCGGGCAATACCCTGCTCTACCTGGATACAAAGGAAAACCGTGAAGCGGTGGGCGATTCCGGCGTGGCTTTCCGCGCCCAACCCGGCGAACTCGCTGCCGCCATGCAGCGGCTGCTCGATACTCCCCAATCGCGC
>DATJEH010000100.1:0-5224 GCA_035496875.1 Terriglobales bacterium
GGCGCGCTCATGAAAGAAGCCCTGGCGGCGAGCGGCGGCCGCGGCGGCGGCAGCAAGGATATGGCACAGGGGGGCGTGGCCAAGGCAGAGATCATAGATTCGGTGTTAGCAAAGATTCGTACCACGGTGCTATAGAGCCGAGTTTTGGGACTGAGTTGTGGAAACGCGAGGTCCCTCGACTCGCGCTTCCTCTCCCGCAAAGCGGGATCGGTCGCGCTCGCTCGGGATGACAAACGAAATGGATGATGCAACGGCACGGCTGAAGCCGTGCCCTTCCGCAACCACCCTTGAAGCCTTGAAACCTTGAAACCTTGAAGCCTTGAAACCTTCCCCCTCCGGCTTCCCTGGGTTAATCTCTAATCTGCATGGAACAGCGGGTCATCCTGGTCAACCAGCTGGTGAAGCTGGGAGTGGCGGCGGCGATCGCCAGCGCCCAGGTGCGCTCGGTGTGGTTCAAGCGGCTGCTGTTCAAGGAAGAGCGCACGACCGGGGAGAAGATCCGCCTGGCCCTGTTCATCGGCGCGCCCTTTGCCCTGGGCGTGCTGGTAAGGGCCAGCGTAAAAAACTTCCTCTCGGCCGACATGTCCTTCGAGGCCACGATTCTTATCGGCGTTATCGGAGGCCGGGTGGCAGGGGCGGTGGGCGGCGGGTTCGTGGCTCTTCCCGGATTGCTGCACGGCGAATGGCTGGGGCTGCCCTTCAATCTGCTGGCCGGGCTGGTTGCCGGCATGTTGCGCAACCTGGCCAAGGACCGCGACGACATCTGGTCGTTTTCTCCCTTTATTGACCTCAGCGTGTACCGCTGGATTCGCCGCAATCTGCCCCGTCCCAAGATTGACTGGCAGATCATGTTCTTCTTTACCATCATCGTGTTGCGTCTGGCCCGCCAGGCCCTGGCCCGGCAGTTCCCGCATCTGATTTTTTCGGTGGACAGTCCCAACTGGCTGGTGGAGGTGGGGATTTATGCCACCGCCATCGTCTCCATCGCCATCGCTCTCAAGATCTGGAACAACACGCGCATCGAAATGAAGCTGGAAGAGCAGCACCGCGCCCTGCTGCAGGCGCGCATGGAGGCGCTGCAAAGCCAGATCAATCCCCATTTTCTGTTCAATACCCTGAACTCGGTTTCTTCGCTGGTGCGCTTTGATCCGGATACCGCCCGCGACCTCATTATCAAGCTGGCCAACATTCTGCGCCGGCTGCTGCGCTCGAGCGACGCGTTCGTGCCCTTTCGGGAAGAACTGGAGTTTATTGACGATTACCTTGACATAGAAGTAGTGCGCTTCGGGCGGGACAAGCTGAAAGTGATTAAGGAACTGGATCCCGCCTCGCTGGACGTGCTGGTTCCCGGCATGCTGCTGCAGCCGCTGGTGGAGAACTCCATCAAGCACGGGCTCTCCGCCAAGATTGACGGCGGCAGCATTTACCTGCGCAGCCAGGTAGATGAGGGAATTTTGCAGATCGAGGTGGAAGACGACGGTGTGGGCATGGGGTCGGCCAACCTGCTGGAACGCCCCACCGGGCTGGGGGGCACCGGCATCGGCATGGCCAATGTGGCCGAGCGGCTCAAGGTGCTCTATGGGGACGCGGCGCGCATGGTGATTGACGGCCGCGAAGGCCGGGGGACGCTGGTGCGCCTGCGTCTGCCCGTGCTGCACAGCGCCGACACTCCCGATTTCTACGTGGCCCGTTCCAGCACCCGGCGGTAGAACTCCTCATATTGAGGAATGATTTTATCGGTACAGAAGCGCAACTGCGCCGCCTGCCGCGCCTGTTTGCCCATGGTGCGCAAGCGGGATTCGTCCTGCAGCAGTTCGATGGCGTAGCGCGCCATGGTGGCGACATCGCCGACATCCGCCAGAAAGCCGCTGGCCCCGTGCTCCACCACTTCGGGCACGCCGCCCACCCGGGTAGCGATGGGCACCACCTCGCAGGCCATGGCCTCCAGCGCCGCCAGCCCGAATGATTCCAACTGGCTGGGCAGGAGCAGCACGTCGGCCAGCGCCAGTTTTTCGTTGATGCGGTCCTGCTTGCCCAGAAAAAGCACGCGGTCGTGGATCTTTTTCTGCACCGCCAGCCACTCCGCCTGGGAGCGGTCGGGGCCATCTCCGATCAGCAGCAGCCGGGATGGGACCTGCTTCTGGACGCGGTCGAAGATTTCAATCACATCCAGCAAGCGCTTGACGGGACGGAAATTCGACAAGTGCACTAGGAGGCGCTCGTCCGGCTGAGCGTATTCGGCACGGCGCTGGGGGGCGTTGCGGTCGCGCAGATAGAGGTCGCAGTTGACGAAGTTGTAGATCACCTCGATGGAGTTGGGGATGTCGAACTCGCGCAGGGTGCGCTCGCGCAGGTACTTGGAAATGGCGGTCACGCCATCGCTCTGCTCGATGGAGAAGCGGGTGATGGGCAGGTAGGAGCGGTCCTGCCCCACCAGCGTGATGTCGGTGCCGTGCAGGGTGGTGACGAAGGGCAGCCGCCGCCGCTTGCCGCGCCCGGTAGCCAGCATCTGCCTGGCCAGCAGGGCGCTTACCGAGTGGGGGATGGCATAGTGCACATGCAGCAGGTCGAGCTCGTAGATTTCGGCGACCTCAGCCATACGCGTGGCCAGCGCCAGGTCATAGGGCGGGTAATCGAACAGCGGGTAATGCGAGACCTCGACCTCATGGTAGTAGATGTTGGGCTGCGGCCCGGTCAGACGGAAAGGCTGGGAGTAGGTGATGAAATGTACCTGGTGGCCGCGCTGCGCCAGTTCGATGCCCAGTTCGGTGGCCACAACGCCGCTGCCGCCGTAGGTGGGATAGCAGGTGATTCCGATGTTCATGCGCCCCAATGCCGGTGTTGCTGAGGGATTCGATGGAGGACGGGCGGGAAGGATGCAAAAAGGCAGCTATTGGCTTTTGGCTCTTAGCTTTTAGCTTTCAGCCATGAGCTAGCAGCCAGCCGCCAGCAGCTGCTTCCACGAAATCAGCTCCACCCCATGGCGCTGCAGTGCTTGCCGCGCCGCCTCCGAGGTTAGCACCCGGAGTTCCTGGGCGCGCGACTGGCGCAGGCGCGTGCGCACGCTGTCCAGTTCGGCGTCGTTGTAGCCGGGATGACAGACAAATTCCCAGGTGCCCTCGGGAATGGAGCCCACGATGGCCTCAAACAATTGCCCGTCGAGCGCGCCTGTGGCGACAATGCCGAAGGTGCCGTCGGTGGTGAGCATTTGCTCTTCCTGTACGGCGCTACGGAAATTGTCCAACAGGCGGCGCAGGGCGGTGACTTCGGAATAGCGCTTCCACAGCCGTGGCCGGCGCAATAGATGGGCAAAGGCCAGAGGCTTCATGGGGGCGAAGGGATTACGCAGCGCGCGCACGCCGCAGGCCCGCGCCGCCCGCAACAGGGGCCGCAAGATGGCGGGAAACATGTGGGCGTGCTTGTGGGTGTCGAAGTGGGAGAGGGTCAGGCCGGAGGATTGCAGCTTGCGCATCTGGGCGGTCGCTTCGGCTTCCACCTGTGCCGGGTCAATTCGGCCGCGCAGCGCGGCTGCCGCGACTTCTGCAATGCTGTTTCGGAAATGCTGCCGTGGGCCATCCGCCGCGACCAGAGTGGGTATTTGCGGGGCGGGCAGCAGGGGTTCGCCGTCCACCAGCACCACGTGGCAGCCTACGCTCAGTTGCGGCACGGTGGGCGCCAGTTTGGCCGCTTCCTCAAAGGCGCGCCCGTTAGCCATGAGGGTGGCCGCGGTCACAACGCCGCGCTGGTGCGCTTCTACTATGGCGCGATTGATGCCGGAGGTGAGACCGAAGTCGTCGGCGTTGATGATCAGGCGGCGCACGGCGCCAGTCTAACAGGCAGGAAAATCCGCCACAGAGACACGGAGGCATGGAGAAAACCAATTCAGAAAATGTCATCCCAGAAAACGGCGACCCGCGCTTGATCTGCATAGGGCAGGTGGCGTTTCGATAGGTACGAAAAGCGGGTCCATTCGCTCGGATGCGGGTTGGTGTGCCGCATCCGAGCTCAGGATGACAATAGGAAGACTGGCTACCGGTGGGCGGCGCCTGCCGGTACCCGCTCCGGGGAGACTGACAACTGACAACTGGTTCTACGCTGTTTTTCCCGCCGGCTCCCGCGACTCGTTTTCTCCCAGGATGAGGCGGATTTTTTCCAGCAGAGCAGGGAAGAGCTGCTCCTTAGGGAGGCAGGCTTTGGCGTCTTCGCCGGTCTCGATGGGCCCGTAGCCGGTCACAATGATGACGGGAAGGCTGGGATCTTTGGCGTGGATTTTGCGCGCCAGTTGCAGACCATCCATGCCTTCCATGCGAAAGTCGGTGACCAGCACGTCGAATTTTTCCCGGTCGAGTTTTTCCAGGGCCTGGTCGGCATTGTAGGCGGAGACGGCGCGGTAACCCTGCATCTCCAGGATTTCGCAGCTCAGCCGGGCCAACACTTCATGGTCGTCAACAAACAGGATGGCCTTCATCCTTGCCCTCCGAGAACGGCCGTGGTGCGACGCTCGTGCGGGGTGGTCGCAAGGGCCCTTTGTCTCTGTTGGTTTCCCGCAGCAGGGAAAGAGATGCCCGCGAGTTCAACTTTTGCGACCATCTGTGGTAACGACGGTTCCCAATTGACAGGGTGACGGCCCGATGACACTCGCCAGAAGCCTTGGCCGGACATGTTGAACCGCGAGTAAACTTTGGGTTTTGAACACGATCTGGATCACCGCAGACAAGCAGAGGGAGGATTGAAATGCGAGTGCTTGGGTACACTTGGGCGGGAGTGCGGTCTTCGGACCTGAAATCAGCCACACGCTTTTTTGCCGATACGCTGGGTCTGACCCTCATCCATGAGGGCAGGGCATTGAGCCAGTTCGAGCTACCCTCGGGACAGCTGTTCGAGATCTTCGGTTCGGAGAACCGCTATTATCGGCTTCATAGTTGTCCTGTTCTGGCCTTTCAGGTCGAGAACGTGCGCGAGGCCAGAAAGGAGCTGGCGTCCCGTGGCGTCGAGTTTGTGACGGATGTTGATGGAGATGATGCGGAAGCGTGGACTTATTTTCGCGGGCCAGACGGGTATCTGTACGAGATGTGGCAGACAGCACGACCGCTCAAGCCACTGTTGCCGCAGGCAAAAGACCTCTAATCGGAACCGTTTGAGCTGCTGGTGGGCAGTGCAGGGCTCGAACCTGCGACCTCGTGCTTGTAAGGCACGCGCTCTAACCAGCTGAGCTAACCGCCCA
>DATJEH010000101.1:0-16865 GCA_035496875.1 Terriglobales bacterium
TGTTCAGCGAGTTGGATCAGGCGCGCTGTCTGGCGCATGGATTTTTCGCGGATCTTTTGCATGCCAATTTCGGAGACGATCTTCAAGCCCGGTCCGGCAGTTTCTAATGCGGCAATGTTCGGCGTACCGTTCATGAACTTATAGGGAGGCTCGGAATAGCGGATGGCCCCAACTTCAAAGGCGAAGGGGTTCTCATGCGCGATCCAGCCGGTATAGGTGGGCTGAAGCTTGCGGCCCAGGTCCGGCCGAACGTAGAGGTAAGAGGTTCCGGGACCGCCGCACAGCCACTTTAGAACGCCGCCACAAACGAAATCCACCTGCAACTGCTGCACGTCGAAGGGCACGGTGCCTAATGACTGAAAAGTATCGAGCAGCACGTGGGCGCCCACTTTGTGCGCACGCTCCACGATAGCGCGGGCGTCGTTGATAAAAGCGCTGCGGAAAATGACGTGGGAAACCGGCACCAGCAGCGTGTTTTCGTCAATGGCTTCGAGTAAGCGCTCGGTGGGCACGTGGATGCCGTCGTCGGTCTTGACCATGTGCACTCGGGCGCCGCGGCTGCGCTGCGCCTCCCAGAAATACATGACCGAGGGGAAGTTCAGGTCGCTGTAGACCACCTTGTTGCGCTTGCCGGAAAAATCAAAACAGGAAGCGACCACGGCCTGGCAGGTGGTCACGTTCTGAAAAGTGGCGACCGAGCCGCAAGCCGCGTTCATGAGCCCGCCGATCGTGTCGCCCACCTGAGCGGCCAGCATCCACCAGCGTTCTTCCCAGGCGCGCACGCCGCGGGTGGCCCAGGTGTCGGCGTAGCCGTGCAGGGCGTCGTACACGCCGCGAGGCATGGCGCCGAGGGAATTGCTGATGAGGTAGGTGGTTCGCTCCAGGATGGGGAATTCGGGGCGGTAACGCAGCAAGTCGTCGCTCATGGCCTCAACATTGTAATGTCCGCCGAGGATTTCTTCATGGCCAAGTAGAAGAGGGTGAGCACCACCACGTAGATGATGCCGCTGACGACGATCAGATGGGAGTAGAACCAGGTTCCTACCAGGGAGGCCAGCACGGTCACAATCCCGACCACGGAAAGCCATACCCGGCCGCGCGGCCGCATAGAAAGGGCGGAGAGTTGTGCCGGCGAAAGCTTGCGCCGGAAACCAATGTGGGCGGAAAGGGTGACCAGCCACACCAGCATGACACCGAAAAGGGCGGCCCCGAGCAGGGAAACATACGCCGATTGCGGCGCCCAGCGCTCGAAAATCAGAGCAAGAATGATGCCGAAACAGGAGGCGAGCAGTGCGAGCAGTGGCGCGCCGGCATGGGTCAAGCGGCCAAAGCGTGCGGGCGCGTAGCCGCCACGAGCCAGGGAAAAGAGCATGCGTGAATCCACGTACAGGCTGGCATTGGCACCAGAGAGGGCGGCGGTCAGCACCACAAAATTCATGATGTTGGAGGCAGCGGGAAGGCCGGCAATACGGAACACGGTGACGAACGGGCTTTCCGTCACCCCGGCGCCATTCCACGGCATGACCCCGACCAGGATGGCAATGGCGCCGAGGTAGACGAAGGTCAGAATCCCGAAGGTGGTCAGCACAGCGCGTGGCATGTCGCCAGCGGAACGCGATTCACCCGAGGACACCGCCACCATTTCCACCCCGGCGAAGGTAAACAGGGCAAAGGACATGGCCGCGCCCGGGGCCCAGATACCTTTGGGGAAGAAGCCGCCGTGAGCGGTGTATTGCGGGGCCACACGGCCGTCCAGCAGGAAGATGGCGCCAATCACGATGAAAGCCACAATGGTGATCAGCTTCACCATGGCGAACCAGTACTCGACTTCGCCAAAGCCTCCGACCGAGCGCAAATTTATTCCCACCAGCACGGCGGAGAACACGGCTACCCACACCAGAGGCTGTATTTGCGGCAACCAGAAGGACATATAAGTTGCAGCAGCCACCATTTCACTGCCGATGGCGATGGCCAGGGCAAGCCACAGCCCGTAACGAGAGATGAAGCCGGCCCAGGAATTCAAGTAAAGCTCGGCATAAACCCCAAACGAGCCGGCCGCTGGGTGCAGGCTGGCCATCTCGCCAAACGCCACAGTAACGGTCCAACTGATGAGAGCGGCGACGAGGAAGCTGAAAATGACGGCTGGGCCGGCAATCTGAATGGCAGCGCCGGAACCCAGCAGCAGGCCGGTACCGATGGAGCCGCCCACGCCCACCATGGCCATCTGCCCGGCGCTCAACTGGCGGTGCAGGCCGGCTTCGCGGGTATCGGCTGGAGTCTGGGGGGAAGCGCCGGGACGGGCAGGCATCCGGGCGACATTACCAGAACTGGGCGGCAGCCCCAAATCTTTGCCTGGGCGGTCCAGAAGGTGCCGGAGGCCGCCCTGCCCGGGCTCGAACTACACTTTAGTAACCTGCGTTGCACCTTCGCTGCATTGCTGGTTACGGCGGTTCTGCCTACAATTCAGAGGTCCCCCAAAGACCTACATCCATGCTTGATCTCGGCAGACGCTCCGACAAATCCGATATCGCGAAGCGGCGGGAGAAGGCCGAAAAGTATCTGCAGAAGGGCAAAGTCACTGCTGCCCTGGAAGAGTATGTCGCCATCCTGCATGAAGATCCGGAGAACGATACCATCCGGCAGACGGCCGCCGACCTGTACATCCAGGTAAACGACACGCAGCAGGCGGCCAAGCTGCTGGGTGACCTGTTTACTCGCCAGGTGGATGCCGGGGATAGCACCAACGCCGCGCTTACCTATAAGAAGCTGACACGCTTCGCCAAACCGACATTTGAGCAAACTTTCCGCTACGCGCAGTTCATAGAAGCCAACAACAAGAAGGAAGCGCTGGAGGCCTATGAGGCGGCGCTGGCCGGCTTCACCGCCCAGCGCAACAACAAGCGGGCGCTGGCGGTGCTGGAGAGAATCGTATTTCTCGATCCTTCGGGGCAGAATTTCTGGCGCGCGGGCGAACTGGCGCTGGAATTGGGCGAGGGTAAGAAGGCAGGGGTTTGCTTTCTCAGCGTAGGCGAACTGGAGCAGAAATCTGGAGGCAATGCGGCGCCGTGGTATGAGCGCGCTTTTCGCGCTGACCAGAACAATCCGGAAGCGGCACTGGCCTATGGCCGCATGCTGGTACAGCAGAACAGTTTTTTGGAAGCGCTCCAGGTTCTGCAACCGCTGATGAAGGACCGGGACAAGGCGCCGTCGGAAGTTCGCGAGTTATACGGGCGAGCGCTGATGGGCACCGGCCGTCTTACGGAAGCGGAGCCGGTTCTGTGGGCGTTGTTTGAGCAGAACCCAGAGCGGGCGCAGCAGATCGTGGACCTGGTGGCGGCCGAGATGGACGCCCAGCAGGACGCGGCGGCAGTCGCTCTGGCCCGCAAGCTGGAAAAATTTCTCCGGGGCAAAGGCAGCCGGCGCGAGTTTGTCGGCATGTTGAGTCAACTGCTGGAACAGCATCGGCCTTCTGTGGAAATGCTGGAGTACATGGCCGAGTTGTTCAACGGTTCCAACCGGGAGGCCGACTACTGCCAGACTCTGATCAAGCTCTTCGATCTTTATTACGCGGCGGGGAACTTCGCAAAAGCGGGCGACGCCCTGGACCGGGCGGCGGAGGTGGATGCCTACGAACCCGGCCACCACAGCCGCCTGGAAATGCTGCGGGGAAAAATCGAGGAGCAGCGGCTGAACGCCATCGCGGAGCGCTTCACCATCGTTACCAAGACCACGGAAACGCAGCAACAGGAAGAAGAAGCCGACGAGCACAGCATGCTGCAGGACCTGATGCTGCAGGCCGAGATTCTGGTGCAGTACGGCATGCGCAGTAAGGCGCAGGAACGGCTGCTGCGCATTCAGCAGTTGTTTCCGCACGAAGAAGACCGCAACGAGGAATTACGCCGGCTGTACATGAATGTCGGGCTGGTACCGAAATATACAGGGGAGGAAGCAGCACCGCTGGCGGTGGCAGCGGCAGCCGGAGCAGGAACCGCGCCCAGCGCGCCGGCTCCGCCCGTGCCGATTGAACCGGCTGCGGGAATAGCGGATCGCCGCGCACACACGGCGCCCAAAGAGCCGGACATCGAGGTCAACAGCCTGCAGTGGGTGACGGAAACCGCGCGCAAGCTCTATCAGCAGGCCAATGTCAAAGGAGTCCTGGGTGCGGCACTGAATGAGATCGGCATGCGCTGGGGCGCGGTGCGCTGCATCGGCGGCCTGCGCAGTCCGGGAAAGCCACCCTCGCTGGTTCTGGAATATGCGGGAGCAGGAATTCAGGCTTCGGAGCTGCCGGTTCGAGTCAAGCTGCTTTCCGGGCTGCAGGATTTCTCCATCCAGCGCGGGCCGGGGATTATTCCTCAGCCGGCCAGGGAATCGGAGCTGAGCAGCATTGCCGAGGAGCTCAACCTGCTGGGCGACGGCGCTCTGATGTTGCTGCCATTAAGCGATGGCGCCGATCAGGTCGGGGTGCTCATTCTGCAGAGTCCGGCGGGATCCGACTGGAGGCCCAGCGATCTGATGCTGCTACGAACCCTTAGTGATCAGGTGGTACTGGCCCTGCACAACGCGCGCCTGCGCCGCCTGGTACGCAATTTGTCGGTGACCGACGAAAAATCGGGGCTGCTCAAGCGAGCTTCTTATACCGACGTGCTCATGTCGGAGGTGGCGCGCTCCTCTCAGCAGGGTACGCCCACCACGGTCATGCTGATGGAATTCGGCAAGGGCGCGGCCATGCTCAAGGAGTTTGGGCAGAACGCGGTAGAGGGGCTGATGCGGGAGGTGAGCCAGTCTATTTCCACCCACATCCGGCAGGCCGACGTAGCCGTGCTCTACGATCTGACTACCATCGCGCTCATCCTGGCCGATACACCGGAGCGGGGTGCGCTGCTGGCGCTGGAAAAACTGCGCCGCATTCTGGCTGACGTGCGCCTGCCCGGGCGGGACGCGCCGCCGCCCAATACCGTGGGCGTGGCCGAGGCGGTGACGCGGCCGGCGTATGATCCCGCCGATATCGTCACCGAAGTGATCAACCGGGCGGAGACAGCGCTGGAGAAGGGCCGCAGCGCCGGCAACCGGGTGTGCGCGCTGCAGTCGGAATTCGACACGGCGGCGGCATAGAAATCATTGACGATTGTCAATTCACGATTGTCGATTAGAAATCGGAAACGGATTGTCGCCCGGAGCGCTGCTGATCGTGCGGAGAATCGAATCGTCAATCGAAAATCTGCAATCTCAGACCTTCCATTACATTGGTAATCTGGGCTGCAGCCCACGCTGGTTCTACCATGGAAATGAAGCTGGTCTCTGTGCCGTGTTTAGACTTGATTACATTTCCTGCCTGCTTACGGTCCTATCTACTGTTCTGATTGGCAAACGTTATTGGCATGGCTGGGTGTTGGCTGGCCTGAACAGCGTGATCATCTGCGTCATCGCCAGGAACACCGCCCAGCTGGGCTTTATTCCCGCCAACGTTTTCTGCCTAGGCTTGTACGCTTATAACGTGCGCGCCTGGCGCAAGGCCGATCCGGTAAAGAATTGACGACTGCTGACTGTTGATAGACGATTTTAGGAAGCTTGTGGCCTGATGCGAGTCGGCGAGATCGGTCTTTAATCGTCAATCCAAAATCGTCAATCATCAATTTGCCTCTGTGCCTCCGTGGCAGATTTCCCGCCGCCCCTCGCCAACCCCGCCCTGCAGTTGCTAGACTGATAGGTTTGGCTGCGGTCGAACAAAATCCTCTGTAGCAGGTTTCCCCGATGTTGAAGGTGAATGAAATCGCGATCGTGAGTGGGGCGCGCACTCCGATGGCGGATTACCAGACGGGCAAGCTGCGCCATTTAACAGCGCAGGAACTGGGAGCGATCGCGGGCAAGTGCGCCATCCAGCGCGCCGGGCTCGACCCCCAGGAATTCGATCACTGCGTGATGGGCAACGCGCAACAGACCTCGGGCGACGCCCTCTACGGCGCGCGCCACGTGGCGCTGAAGGCGGGGCTGCCCATCGAAACGCCGGCTTTGACCGTAAACCGGCTGTGCGGGTCGGGCATGCAGGCGATTGTGAGCGCGGCGCAGATGATGCAGCTGGGCGAGGCCAAAATGGTGCTGGCGGGCGGGATGGAATCCATGTCGCAGGCGCCCCACGTGATTCGCGGCGCACGCTACGGCTTGAGCCTGGGCGAAGGCAAGCTGGAAGATTCGCTGATGGTCGCGCTGCTGGACACGCAATGCGGGCTTTACATGGCCAATACCGCCGAGCTTTATGCCGAGCAGCAGGGCATCACGCGGGAAGCGCAGGACGAATTTGCGCTGCGCTCGCAACAACTGGCGGATGCGGCGTACAAGGCCGGACGCCTGCAGGAAGAAATCGTGCCGGTGCAGCTCAAGAACAAGCGCGGCGACTTGAGCGGCGAGATGTTCAGTGAAGACGACCACCGGCGCGCCAACAGCACCCTGGAGGGTCTGGCCAAGCTGCGCCCGGCCTTCGGCAAGAACGGCACGGTGACGGCGGGAAACGCCAGCGGAATCGTGGACGGCGGCGCGGCGGTAGTGATGCTGCCGCTCCAAGAAGCGCAAAAGCGCGGGCTCAAGCCGCTGGGACGTTTGGTCAGCTGGGGCATCGCCGGAGTGGAGCCCAAGCTGATGGGCCGCGGACCGGTGCCGGCTGTACGCCTTGCACTTGAGAAAGCCGGCCTGAAGCTCGATGACATTGACCTGGTGGAAGTGAATGAAGCGTTCGCGGCGCAGTACCTGGGGGTGGAGAAGGAACTGGTCCTGGACCGTAACAAGGTGAACGTGAATGGCGGGGCCATTGCTTTGGGCCATCCGCTGGGCGCGACCGGAACGCGGCTTGTCATCACCCTGCTTTACGAGTTGAGGCGGAGAAAAAAGAAGTATGGGCTGGCGACGGCGTGCATCGGCGGCGGGCAGGGCATCGCGGTAATCGTAGAAAGTTTGTAACACTCTGTCGCGGGCTGCACGGTTGGCACACGGATCTTGATACTTATGAATCCGCTTTTCTCGGTATTCCTTCGTGTCCTCTGTGGTTAAAAAGGATGGTTTATGCAGATCAGAAAAGTCGGTGTTCTGGGTTGCGGGCTGATGGGCTCGGGGATCGCGCAGGTAAGCGCGACCGCGGGATTCGACGTCACCGTGCTGGAAGTGGAGCAGAAGTATCTGGACAAGGGCTTTGCCGGAATTGAAAAATCGCTGGCCAAGCTGGCCGAAAAGGGCGCGCTCAAGGATACGCCGCAAGCTGTTCGTGCCCGGTTGAAGGGCACCACGCGGCGGGAAGACCTGGCCGATTGCGATCTGATTGTTGAAGCCGTGATCGAGAACGCGGAAGAGAAGCGCAAAATGTACGCCGCGCTCGATTCCGTGGTCAAGAAAGACGCCATTTTCGCCAGCAACACGTCTTCTATCCCCATCACTGAGCTGATGACGGCCACCAAGCGCCCGGAGCGCTTCGTCGGCCTGCACTTTTTCAATCCCGTTCCCCTTATGAAGTTGGTGGAGGTGATACGCACTATCGCCACCGCCGACGAGGTGTATGAAACGGCGTACGACTTCGGCAAGCGGGTGGGCAAGGTGCCGGTGCGTACCAGCGACAAGTGCGGCTTCATCGTGAACCGTCTGCTGGTGCCCTACCTGCTGGACGCAGTGCGCGCCTATGAAGAAGGCGTGGGCTCGATTGAGGATATTGACCAGGCCATGAAGCTGGGCTGCGGTTATCCCATGGGGCCATTGACCCTCCTGGATTTCGTGGGGCTGGACACCACCTACTACATCACGCACGTCATGTTCGAGGAATTCAAGGAGCGGCGCTTTGCTTCGCCCCCACTGCTAAAGCGCATGGTGCTGGCGGGCTGGTACGGGCGCAAGTCGGGCAAGGGTTTCTATGACTATAAGGATCCGCAGAAGCCGGTGGCGCAAGACGCTGCATTGCGTGGCTTTGCCGCGGAAGAGGCGGCCGCAAAGATCGCTTGATTCATCCGCCGCTGATGAACTCGGATTGACGCATATAAATCGGAAGAGAGAAAGAACATGTCCTCATCTGCCGTTTCCGCCAATTTTGAAAACATTTTGTTCGAGAAGAAGAACGCAATTGCCTACGTGACCGTGAACCGGCCCAAGGTGCTGAACGCGCTGAACATGGCTACCATGGAAGAGCTGCGGCGGGTATTTCATGCCATTAAGCAGGCTGCGGAAGTTCGGGTGGTGGTTCTGACCGGGGCGGGCGAAAAGGCTTTTATTGCCGGCGCCGACATCGGGGAGCTGGCGCGCAATAACCCGGTGGAGGCCAAAGCCTATACCCACCAGGGGCAATCCGTGCTCAACCTGATCGAAAACTGCGGCAAGCCGGTGATAGCCTGTATCAACGGATTTGCCCTGGGGGGCGGCTGCGAAATTGCCATGGCCTGCACTATGCGCCTGGCCAGCGACAACGCCAAGCTGGGCCAGCCGGAAGTGAAACTGGGCATCATTCCCGGCTACGGCGGCACCCAGCGCTTGCCACGGCTGGTGGGCAAAGGCCTGGCTATGCAACTGGTGCTGGGGGGCGAGATGATCAGCGCCCAGGAGGCGTACCGCATCGGCCTGGTGAATGAGGTAGTGGCCGCGGCCGAGCTGATGCCGCGCGCCGAAGCCATCGCACAGAAGATCATTGCGAATGCGCCGCTGGCGGTGCAGTGGGCCATGGAGGCGGTGAATAAAGGCATGGAAATGCCGCTGGCGGAGGGGCTCTTCCTGGAGGCCACCCTCTTTGGCCTGTGCTGCGCCACGGAAGACAAGAAGGAAGGCACAACGGCATTTCTGGAGAAGCGCGCGGCGAAATTTAACGGCAGGTAGCCGGGGGTGTGGTCGGATACTGTTATTGAAATGAGACGCAAGGTCCTTCGACTCCGCTGCGCGCGATTCGCTGGCGAATCGCGCAGCGTCGCTCAGGATGACAATTCATCTGGGAACTGAGAACTGCATGGTGAGAGCCATCCACATCGGGCGGTCAGTGAACACCTCGGCGGAGTTCCAGGCGATACTGGAGTTGCTGGCGGCTCTGGGCCTGGAAAGCGAGTCGGTGCCTGTCGTCGGCAAGAGGCGTGCTGTGACGTTCGTAGCGCCGGCGGGCAAGCTGAGCCTGGGTTCCAGAGGGGCGAGCGACCTGCGCGGCCGGGCCGAGGGCACCGACCTGCTGCTGGAGGTAGCGGATCCGGATTCGACGTACGCGCTGCTGGAGAAGCGCGGGTTGAAACTCATTGCCGACCATCACGAGGGAGACTCGCGGCTGTTCGTAGTGGAATTGCCGGGCGGCATCAAGGCAGCATTCTTCGGCGCTTCCCCCCTGACCACGCCGGGGATAGCGGGGACCCTGGATGCTCGCGGGCTGCGGTTTGGGATTGTGGTCAGCCGATTCAATTCCTTCATTACCGAGCGCCTTCTGGCCGGAGCGCTGGACGGGTTGCGCCGCACCGGCGGCCGCGAGAAAGACATAGAGGTTGTGCGCGTGCCGGGCAGCTTCGAGATCCCAGCGGCAGCGCGGGCCCTGGCGGAAGGCGGTGGCGTGGACGCGGTTATCTGCCTGGGCTGCCTGTTGCGGGGTGAGACCCTGCACTATGAAGTGATTGCCAACGAAGTGGCGCGCGGGATCGGACAGTCGGCCCAGGAGACCGGGGTGCCGCATGCGCTGGGCGTGCTAACCTGCGACACACTGGAGCAGGCAATTGATCGCGCCGGGCTGAAGAGCGGCAACAAAGGCTTTGAGGCGGCGCTATCAGCGGTGGAGATGGCCAGGGTGAAGCGCGCGCTCGTCGCGCCCGCATCAGGCGGCAAGAGGAAAGCTGTTGGTCGTCGAAGTGTGGCCGCTGGCAAACGCTCCAAACCAGCCAGAGCCAATAGCCGATAGCCGGCCGCTGCTACTTTAGCAATGGCCTGAGGTCTTGTTGGGGGCGATATTTTAAACTGACCACTGACAACCGGCAACTGACCACTGGTTCATGGGCACACGGCGCAAATCGCGGGAATTGGCCCTGCAGATGCTTTTCCAGGCCGACATGGGGGGACAAAGCATGGAACAGGTGCGGCGCACCTTCTGGGGTGAGCGCGGACCAGTCTCGCAGGAGGTGCGCAACTTCGCGGAAGACCTGTTTCGCACCGCCATGGAACGAGCCGAGGAGATTGATAAATTGATTGAGCGTCACACCCAGCACTGGCGCATGGACCGCATGGCGGCAGTGGACCGCAACGTTCTACGCGGCGGAGTGGCGGAATTCCTGGGCTTCCCGCACACTCCCAAGCCGGTGGTGATCAATGAAGCCTTGGAAATAGCGCGCAAATTCTCCAGTCCCGAGTCGGTGCAGTTCATCAATGGCGTGCTGGATAGCGTGGCCCGGGAATTGGACAGCAGTGTTACTCCATCTCGAGAATAGAACAGGGAAACGAGCATGAAGTGGTCCGACGAAGCTAACGAAATCGTGGCGGAGTTGTTGCGGGAACTACCCGCCCCCTCCCGTGCGGTGGTGCAGGAAGCAACGGAATTACGCGCGGAAACCCTGACTGATGAGGCGGGAGAAGATGAGGTTGCGATGGAGACGGCGGTCCAGGCCTTCGTCGAATCCACGCCCGCGGACCTGCGGCAGCGCCTCAAGCACACTCTTACCTATCACGGCATTGACCCGGAAGACTACTCGGCGGCCTTCTTGTCTGAGTAGCAACTGACCAATCACGAATTTTTCGGCGGTTGCAGACTCCTGGCTCCGGGCTTATGGCCTCAGAGCCACCAGGTTCGGCGGGCAGCTGGCAGTAGTGTTGCTGCACAGGGAGATAGAAATCCGACCCAAATCGCTGAAGCTGTTGCTAACGTCCAAATGGTGAATGGTGCCGTCGCTGGCGCCTACGTATAAATCCTGGCCGGAAAGAGTCAGGGCGGCACTCAAGGGAGTGGCGCTGGGATTGAGTGCGACGGCGCGCACGGCATTAGTGGCGACGTCATAAATAATCACGGAGTTCAGATCGCTGATCACGTAGAGCTGAGCGCCGTCTGAGGAGACCAGAACCTGCTTGGGCGTGAAATTACCCTGACCCAAGGGGTGCGGAGTCGGGCTAGCTGTCACCGGCGGAGGACAGCCGGCAGCGCTGGTATTCACCGCGATGGTGGTGATTTCGTCGGAACTAATAGCAGCCATCGTGTTGCCATCAGGCAGAGCCGCAAGCAGCAGGGGGTCGGAATTGGTGGTCACGGTTGGCGTATTTGGAGATTGAGGCGGGGCGTTATCGCAGCCATCGAACAAGCTGACGGTAGTGGGCGTGTTGCCCACAAATCCGAAAGTGCCGGTAACCAGAAAGGCTGCATCGCTGGAAGGACCGGGCAGGTTTATGGTTTGGAGGGCCCGGGTGGTTGAATATACGTAGAGCGAGCTCCCGGCAAGCAGGTAAGCGGTGCTGCTGTCAGGCGAGAACGAGGCGGCGGTCACTCCCGAAAGCAGCAGGGGAGTAGAGGTGCTGCTCTTGGAGTTAACGATGTACACAACGTTGGGATTGGAGGTGGTATCGGAGACGATCGCCTGGGTGCCATCGGGAGAGGCAGCCAGCACTTTGCCGGTTCCGGTACCGAAGCCGGTGAAAGTATTGGCGGTGAAGGAGAGGACCTGCAACCCGGCCGCGGTTCCAAAGTATAGCTTTGCGCCGGTGGGATCCACGGCCAGGGAATTGGGCGGGCTGGGCAGCGTGATGGCGGTTCCAGCGGTATTAGTCTGGGTGTTAATCGGTATCAGCGAAGCTTTGCACCCGGAGACCCCCAAACATCCTGTGCTGGCCACATAAACAGAGCCGGCAACTGCGGAGCCGGTCACTGTCGTTTTCACCACGTTGCTGGAATAAACCTCGTACAAGTTGACATTGCAGCCGGGGGGAGCGCAAACCGGAAAAATTGCCGCTCCTCCCGGACTGACTGCAGTGACACTTGCGCTCTTAGTGGTGGCCACGCCCGGGGAGGAACTGATCCACGTCAGGCCGGTTACGGAGATGACATTGCCCTGGGTATCGGTGACGGCAGGCGTCAGCGTTGCGCTGCTGCCCTTTTGCAGCGACAACGAGGCCGTACCTGTGCTGGAGCCGAGCACCGAGATGGATTGCACGGGGCACGTTTCAAAGGAAACGCTCTCGCCGTTGAGCCCGCTGACATTGGCGAAGATGTGCGTCAGTCCTGGCTGGGCCGCAGTGATCTGCACCTGGTTGGCGTGCAGGCCGCTCACCGTGGTGCTGGCCTTGCCCACTGCCGGTTCCATCACTGACCAGGTCAAGGGACCCACGAAGGGCGTTATGTCGGTGCCACCGCTGAAGACGGTGGCTTGAAAGACCTCGGTCTGGTTCTGCGGTACACAGGGAGAGGTCGTCGGGTTGACCGTGATGTTGGTGACCTGAGGATGAACGTAGACCGTGGTTTTTGGACTGGGAGCGCCAAAGCCGGAAGCGCGCACCGTCACAACCCCCGGCGCTCCCGGGTTGCAGACTATGAAATTTGGACCCCAACTTCCGGCGCAGGCCAAACCACTGGGGGAAAAGGAGAGGATTCGGTTATTGCTGGTAAGAAAGGTAATCGGAGTAGTGATGACGGTCTTATTGTTCGTGACCGTGGCGTTGAACTGCAGGGTAGAACCCAGATTCATCGAGGCAGTCGGACTAGGAGTAAGGGTGACGGTTATGGAGGGATTCCCGGAGGAGCCGCTGCTGCCTTTGCCGCAACCCAAGAAGCTTAGACTCAAAGCGAAAATCAGAACCAGAGCGCCCGCGCAGGGACCCAGTTTGCTATTACGACTCATCGAACCTCCCCGTCCAATTCGGCGATTGAACGGAAACGTAAGCAGGTTTTTCCAGAAACCATCAGTCTAGATGCTGGCCTTTTTTTCGGCAAGTTGAGCGGTTTAGCGGGAGTATGAGCCCGCTGGCGAAAACCTGAGCGCCAGCGCGAAGGATCTCGGGACGCGGGAGCCCCAGCCGAACCCTGAGCGTAGTCGAAGAGTCTGGCGCTTTGGCGGCGTGATGGAGTCGCCAAGGGCGACCGGCGGCCGAGGCAAACCGAAACCCGGAGCGACAAAAATGTTTAGGCGCAAACACTCCAGGTTGACGCTCCCCGAAGAGAGTTGATATATTTTAAGAGTTCCGCGAGTCAAGATTGGCTTGCCTGTGTGTGTTCGCTTTCGCCGCCAGGAGTGTGCGGCGAGGGCGATGCGTTGTCTGTGGCAGCTTTTGCTATAACCGCCCGAGGGTGAAAACCTGCGGGCGCCCTCGCTGAAACAGTGCCTGCGCTGCCTTTCGCCCTATCAATTCCGGCCCTGTGCCGGGAAGAATGCGGAAGGGTATGCAGGTCAAGGCAGGCGAAACGGAGCACCTCCTGCCCGGGCCATAGCTGGTTCGGGAATGGCTGGGTGCCACCGTCGCTAGGCCCACAAGGAATCCCTAAATCTCCTCCCGAATGGGGAGGAAGTATGGTTGGTCAGCAATGCCAGCCAGCCCCTGCCAGGGGTGAGAGCGGGGGTGGCTGTGTGTCGCACCGCCGGGTAGTGAACCGGCAGAGATTTTAAGGAGTGCAAGGTGCCTACATTCAATCAATTGGTTCGCCGAGGCCGGAGCAAGCCGCGCTACAAGACGGCCAGTCCGGCGCTGCAGGCGTGCCCGCAGAAGCGCGGCGTCTGCACCCGGGTTTATACGCAGACGCCCAAGAAGCCGAACTCGGCGTTGCGCAAGGTGGCTCGCGTGCGGCTGACCAACGGCATTGAGGTGACCACCTACATTCCAGGGGTCGGTCACAACCTGCAGGAGCACTCCATTGTGCTGATCCGCGGCGGCCGCGTGAAAGACCTGCCAGGTGTGCGTTATCACGTGGTTCGCGGCACTCTGGATGCGGTGGGCGTGGCCAACCGCAAGCAGAGCCGTTCCAAGTACGGCGCGAAGAGACCCAAGTGATCGCGCTTTGCGGGCGTGAGCGAAGCGAGAGCCCGCAGCGATCATCCTTCGCGAAGCGAAGGATCTTGAGCTAGGAGCTAGTACCTGACATGCCAAGAAAAGGACATATCGTAAAGAAGGAAGTAGAGGCTGATCCGGTTTTCGGCTCGACCCTGGTCACCAAATTCATCAACTCGATGATGTGGGCAGGGAAAAAGAGCACGGCCGAGGGAATCTTCTACGATGCCATGAACCGGCTGCAGGAAAAGGGCGGCGACGAGTCCATCAAGTTGTTCAAGAAGGCAGTTGAGAACGTGAAGCCGCTGCTGGAAGTGAAGACGCGGCGCGTGGGCGGCGCGAACTACCAGGTTCCGGTCGAGGTGAACCAGGAGCGGCGTACCTCGCTGGCCATTCGCTGGCTGATTACCTACAGCCGGGGACGTGGCGAAAAGGGAATGGTGGACAAGCTTTCCAATGAATTGCTGGACGCGGCCAACAGCCGTGGCGCCGCCATCAAGAAGAAAGAAGACGTGCACCGCATGGCGGAGGCCAACAAGGCTTTCGCGCATTACCGCTGGTAGCCGCGATTCGGCTAGCCAGTCTTTTATAAAGGAAACGGACGAGTAAAGTGGCGAGAGAAGTTCCATTAGAGCGTTGCAGGAATATCGGCATCATGGCGCACATTGATGCCGGTAAGACCACGACGACGGAGCGCATCCTGTTCTACACGGGGCGGACGCACCGCATCGGCGAGGTGCATGAAGGCACTGCAACCATGGATTGGATGGAGCAAGAGCAGGAGCGCGGCATCACCATCACCAGCGCGGCCACCACCTGCTTCTGGCGCGACATCCGCATCAACATCATTGATACACCCGGCCACGTAGACTTTACCGCCGAGGTGGAGCGCTCGCTGCGCGTGCTGGACGGCGCCTGCGCCGTGTTCGACGCTGTGCATGGAGTGGAGCCGCAATCGGAAACCGTGTGGCGCCAGGCCGACAAGTACGGCGTGCCGCGCATTTGTTTCATTAACAAGATGGACAAAATGGGCGCCGATTTCGAGCACGCCATTGACACCATCCGCAAGCGCCTTAACGCCCGCCCCGTAGCCATCCAGCTTCCCATCGGACAAGAAGATAAGTTCAAAGGCGTCATTGACCTGCTCGCCATGAAGGCCATCATGTGGAACGATGAGACCCTGGGAGCCGAATTTGCGGTGCAGGACATTCCGCCGGAGTTGCAGAAGAAAGCCAATGCTTTCCACAGTCAGATGGTCGAGACCATCGTGGAGAACGATGACGACCTGCTGCACAAATACATGGAAGGCGAAAACATCACGCCGGAGGAGCTGAAAGCTTCCCTGCGCAAAAGCACCATCGCGCTAAAGCTGTTCCCGGTAATCTGCGGAACGGCCTTCAAGAACAAGGGCGTGCAACCGCTGCTGGATGCGGTGGTGGACTATCTGCCTTCACCGCTGGATATTCCTCCCATCGAGGCCATAGACCCGGACACAGGCAAACCGGTGCTGCGCAAGGCCGACGACAACGAGCCCTTCTCCGCGCTGGCCTTCAAAATCATGACCGACCCTTTCGTCGGCCAGTTGGTGTTTATCCGCATCTACTCCGGCCAGCTCAAGACCGGCGACGGTGTTTACATCGTCAGCAAGCAGCGCAGCGAGCGCATCGGACGCCTGCTGAAGATGCACGCCAACAAACGCGAGGAAATCAGTGAGATTTACGCGGGCGACATCTGCGCGGCGGTTGGACTGAAGAACGTCACCACCGGCGATACCATCTGCGACAAGAACCACCCGGTGCTGCTGGAATCCATAGAATTTCCGGCGCCCGTGATTTCGGTAGCGGTGGAGCCCAAGACCAAGGCCGATCAGGAAAAGATGGGCATCGCCCTGGCGCGCCTGGCGCAGGAAGACCCGACCTTCAAGGTCAACACCGACCCCGATAGCGGCCAGACCATCATCAGCGGCATGGGCGAACTCCACCTGGAGATCATCATTGACCGCATGATGCGCGAGTTCAAGGTCGAGGCCAATGTGGGCAAGCCGCAGGTGGCGTACCGCGAGACCATTCGCAAGCCTTCGCAGGCGGAAGGCAAGTTCATCCGCCAGACCGGCGGCCGCGGCCAGTACGGCCACGTGAAGATCAAGCTGGAACCGCAGGAACCGGGCAAAGGCTACGAGTTTGTCAACGACATTGTCGGCGGCTCGGTGCCCAGGGAATACATAAAGCCGGTGGACCAGGGCATTAAGGAAGCCATGGAAGGCGGAGTTCTGGCCGGTTACGAAATGGTGGACATCAAGGCCATCCTCTACGACGGCAGCTACCACGACGTGGACTCGAGCGAAATGGCGTTCAAGATTGCCGGCTCGATGGCTTTCAAGGAAGCCGCACGGAAGGCCAGTCCGGTGCTGCTGGAGCCGGTGATGTCGGTGGAGGTGGTGGTGCCCGATGAGTTTATGGGCGACATTATCGGCGACCTGAACTCGCGCCGTGGACGCGTGGAAGCCGTGGAACACCGCGCCGGGTCGCAGGTCATCAAAGCCTACGTTCCGCTTTCTGAAATGTTTGGCTATGCAACCGACATGCGTTCGCGTACTCAGGGCCGCGCCACCTTTTCCATGCACTTCTCGCGCTATGAGCAGGCGCCGCAGTCGGTGGCGGAGGAAATTGTGGCCCGGGTACAGGGCAAGACGGTTTCGCGGTAACGGTTACATGGGACAGTTGTCCCTGGAAGGAACTCATACATAGTGGTCCCCGCTGGGGGACATATGGAGCTAAGAAATGGCGAAAGAGAAATTTGAGCGCAATAAGCCGCACGTGAACGTGGGCACGATCGGGCACATTGATCATGGCAAGACCACGCTGACGGCGGCCATCACCAAGGTATTGGCCAAGCACAATCCCAAGGTGCAGTTTCGA
>DATJEH010000102.1:0-7703 GCA_035496875.1 Terriglobales bacterium
GTCGCACGACGGACGCTGGATTGTGTACGCGACCTACTACAAAGATGCGCTCGAACTGCACGCCCTCGACCTGGAGACCAGGAAATCCAGGCAATTGACCTCGGGCGGCAACGTCAACGTGGAGCCGCGCTTCTCGCCTGAGGGCAAAAGAATCGCGTTCGTCAGCACCGCCTACAACGGCCGCTTCCATATTTTTGCCGCGGATTTCAGCAATGGAACACTGAGCAATGTGCAGCGGCTCACCGGCGAAACCCGCAGTTCCCTGCCCCGCTATTACTACAGCCAGTTCGACACCGAAATCAGCCCCGCTTGGTCGCCGGATGGGAGCGAGCTAGTATTCATTTCCAATCGCGGCCACATCTACGGCTCCGGCGGTTTCTGGCGCATGAAGGCCGAGCCGGGCGCTGAGGCGCATGAAATCCATTACGAGGAAACCACCTGGAAGGCGCGCCCCGACTGGTCGCCCGACGGCACCCGCCTGGTTTATAGCTCCTATCAAGGCCGCCAGTGGAATCAGCTCTGGGTGATTCCGGCCAATGGCGGCGATGCCTTCCCGCTCAGTTATGGCGAGTTCGACAATACTGCGCCGCGCTGGTCACCGGATGGAAAGCACATAGCGTTCATTTCCAACCGGGGAGGCAACACTTCCCTCTGGATCCAGGATGCTTTTGGCGGGGCGCAGCGCCAACTGCTCATTAAGCAGCGCCGCTATCTGAGGCCGATGGGCCTGCTGAGCATGACGGTGCTCAGCCCGGCCGGCAAGCCCACGCCAGCGCGCGTGTTCGTGACCGGGGAAGACCAGCGCGCCTATGCGCCGGACAATGCCTGGATGCACGCCGACGACAGCTTCGATCCGGCAAGGCAGGCCTTCGAAGCCCACTACTTCCATACACTTGGTCGCAGCGAATTAGCCGTTCCCGCGGGCGCGCTCTCCGTGGAGGTAATGAAGGGATTTGAGTACAAGGTGGAAAAGCAGGTCGTCAGCATGGCGCCCAACGGGCGCGGCGGCATTACCATTCACCTGCGCGCCATTACCTGGTCAAAGTCTCCGCTAACGCGCAAAGCAACAAAGCAAGCTGCTGCAGGCAACGCCTCTAAAGGAGATTCGCGCTGGGTCAGCGCCGACCTGCACGTGCACATGAATTACGCGGGCAGCTACCGCAATACTCCTCAGCACCTGGTGCAGCAAGGCGAAGCGGAAAACCTGGGCATCATTGAGGATCTGGTGGTTAACAAGGAAGTGCGAATCCCGGACATCGCCTACTTTCGCGTTGGGCCTGACCCCGCTTCTAAGCCGGACATGCTGTTGATGCAAAGCCAGGAATTCCACACCAGCTACTGGGGTCACCTGGGTCTCCTCAACCTGATGCGTAATTTTCTGCTTCCCGGTTACGCGGCCTATCCCAATACAGCGGCGGCCAGTCTTTATCCCACCAACGCCGACATTGCCGGCCTGGCGCACGCGCAGGGGGCGCTGGTGGGCTACGTGCATCCCTTCGATACCTTCCCCGATCCCGCCGACCCGGCCCCGCTTACGGACGAACTGCCGATGGATGTGGCGCTGGGCAAGGTGGACTACATGGAGATTCTCGGCTTCAGCGACCACAAGTCCACCGCGGCGGTGTGGTACAAACTGCTGAACTGCGGCTTCCACATCCCCACGGGCGCGGGCACGGACGCCATGGCCAACTTCGCTTCCCTGCGCGGCCCCGTGGGCTTGAACCGCGTATACGCGCAGATGCCCGGAGGGAGAACCGGCATCCATCAGTTCCTCAATTCCCTGCGTCATGGGCACACCTTTGCTACGAATGGTCCGTTGCTGCGGTTCTCCTTGGATGATCAACCCATCGGTGGTGAATTAAAGCTGCCCACGGGAAACAACCAGGTGAAGTTCACCGCCGCACTGCGCTCCATCGTCCCGGTGGATCACCTGCAGGTGCTGTGCAACGGCGATGTGGTGCGCGAAATCACGCTCTCCGGGCACCGTGAAACCGCCGATGTGCAGGGCACTCTGCCCATCTCCAAAAGCGGCTGGTGCATTCTGCGGGCCTGGAATAAGAAGGCCGAGTTGCCCGTGCTTGATTTGTATCCCTACGCCACAACCAGCCCGATTTACATCAGCGTGGGCGGCGAGCCGGTGCGCTCCGCCGAGGATGCCGCCTACTTTGTCGCCTGGATTGACCGCCTGTCGCAGGCAGCGAGCAGCTATCCTGATTGGCGATCTGCTGCGGAAAAGGAACACGTACTGAAGCTGCTGTCCGCGGCGCGCGCTGTCTACGCGCAGCAGACGAAGCAATAACCACGCGGTCATTCTGAGCGAGCGTGAGTTGAGCGAAAGAGCGCGAGTCGAAGGACCTTGTGCTTTGGCGCTGCACGCCAGATGCTTCGGGCCTGAAGGCCCTCAGCATGGCTCCCAGACTTGGCCTCTCAATGCGTGTAGGGCGGAACAGCACCAAACATCATGCTCATGCCGGCGCGCCGGCGCAGTTCGCCGAGCACGGCCTGGGCAGCATTTTGATAGGTGCGGCTGGGGTCCGATGGCGAGGGGTCCGACCACACCGCTTCATAGATGAGCTGAGCCGCCTCGCGTATATCCATGCAAAGTGCGGCTTCCAGTTGCTCCATGCGCTCCGCGGCCTGGTTGTAGCAACTCTTGCAGATGGCAGCCGACTCGTTGCCCTGGCGATGGTTCCGTTCCAGGGTGCACCGAAATGCCGCTGCGGGATTGATTTGCGTGTGGCTGGCGTATAGCTGTGACTTGTACTGCTTGAGTAAACGCTCGCGTTCCTCCGGGCTGTGAGCTGCCTCGGGACCGGTGAGCAATGGCCCCTCTCCCAGCGCCTGGGCGATTTCCACCCGCAAGTTCTCCAATTCCTGTTTCAGTTCGGTGGCAGGCACGGGAGCGGTGCTGGAGGCGATCCTGTCCGGACATCCGCAATACGGGCAAGCCGTCAAATCGGCGGCATAATAGGTTTTGCAGTTCGCGCAGGGCAAACCATAGCCGACATGGCGCCCAGCCCGCTCCACGCCGAGTTGTTCGTTGCGGCGGGCTTCCGTGGACGAGGCCGCATTATGGCGCGGCACTTGCGTACTTTGTTCGCTTTCTGGGTTCCAGGATGACCGGTTGGGATCCATGTTGCCTCTCCTGCGCTGCCTGGCTCGGCTTTTCAAATTGCCGGGTCAATGGGGTGTGTGCCCGGCGGCCAGGTTCGACCGCACGAACACGCATCAGGAGTTGGCACTTCCTTTACCAAAGAACCTTAATGGAAATAAAGGAGTTAGGCTCCGCTGGAAGCCGAAGCTTGATCTCAATGTGAGAATGAGACGGCTGTCGTCCGCTCAGCAGTTTAGAAACTGACACTATGCTCCCGGCTCAAGGCTTTGCTGCAAGCTCATTTGACTCCGACTCTGCCCTCTTGTAACGTGTAGTGAAGCATTTACCCGGTTCTGACCCCGCGGAGGTTTAGATGTTTGACGGCCTTTTCCAACCCATGCACTTGCTGGTGATCTTCGCGATCGCCCTGTTTGTCTTCGGTCCCAAGAAACTGCCTGAATTGGGCAAGGGGATTGGCGAGGGCATCAAGGCGCTCAAGGAAGGTCTGCGCGATGAGCCTAAGACGGCTGTGACCACGGCCAGCGCCAGCGAAAAGACCGGCGAGACGGTCACAAAAAGCTAATTGTTGGTTGAATGATTTTCGATTGACGATTGGCTCTTTCAGTATTTGCAGCATCCCGCCTGCCAATACCCGTACGTAATCCCAATAGACCACAGGGGAAAATGGAGCTTTTTTACCATATGAGTGGCCATGAAGCGCCCGCTCAGGCAGAGGCTTGCTGAATCATCCGGAAAAGCCTTGTGATTTGCCGCGTCCTCCGGCCAGCGCTTCCAGCGGCGGGAACGACTCAGGAACGGTAAAGGTGCGTTCGGGAGGCTGTACGCCTGCATTAACGGCGTGCAAGAACATTTCAATTGCCATACCGGTGTTCGGGGGTATAACCACAGTGGCAGCCAACAGGCCGCTGCGCACCCAGGCCTGCCCCGTTTGCGGCAAGCCGTCGCAACCGGTGTAGGGCAGGCTCAGCCAGCGCTCGCGTTCGGTGGTGCTGGTTTGCTCCTGAAAGGCCTTGCGCGCTCCCTGGGCCATGGAGTCATCCTGACCGGCAACCAGATCAATGTGCATCTCGCGGGAAGTGCACAACCGCAACCAGGACGAAACCGCCTGGTAGGAACTGGATTCCGTCCACTTCCCCTTCAGCATTCGCACCTGTACGTTTGCCGGCTTAGTTTCATACATCCCTGTAGTGCGCTGCTGAGCCGCAGAACTGCCCGAAGGGCCTTGAATGTACAAGACAAAGCCACCCATTGGCAGAAGTGAGGCAAATTGTCTCCCCTGGATGCGCCCAACCTCTTCATGGTCGGAAGTAATGGAAAACACCGGAGCCTTGCCGAGCTTGCGCAATTCGCCGATGTAATCCACTTCGCGGTTCAGAACTACCCATCCAATGCCGGCGGCAGCGGCGGCGCCGCCCACCTGGGGCAGGCCCGTTCCTCCTGCCGGCTCAAAGATAATTGCATCCGGGCGCTGCGCCGGCGCTGACTGAATAATCTTGAGCAACTGCTGGCTTTGAGTGATGGCATCGTTATCGGCGTGGATTATCTGCACGTCCAGGTTGAGCCGGCGGGCGACATCTTGGGCAGAGTTAGCCTGCTCGATTTGATAATCGTTATCGTTGGTCGGCAGGGATACCAGTATGTTCAGCTTCTTCACGACCTCAGTGCCCCTTGCCCTTAATAATACCCCTACAGGGAGGGAAACATTCCTGACTGTGGTAACCGAGAGTTGTTATGGCTGGCACTACGGGTGGCCGGAGGGGCCGATAGCGGTGCTAAAATGCGCGGTTCGCTTGAGGAGACATGTTGATGCTGCGCAAATATTTAGCTGTTTTAGCGATTCTGCCGCTCTGCGCCTTCCTGGCCTGGCCGCAAAGCAAACTCTCTGTGCACTGGGAAGAACTGACGGCCCCCGATTTCGTCCGCGCCATTCACCAGGGCCAGGGTACTTGCCTGTTGCCTTTCGGCATCCTGGAGAAACACGGTCCGCACCTGCCGCTGGGTAACGACCTGATCAATGCCCGCTACGTTGCCCTTCATGCCGCGGAGCAGGAATACGCGGTGGTTTTTCCCCAGTATTACTTCGGGCAGATTTTTGAGGCCAAGCACCAGCCCGGCACCATTGCCTACAGCCCGCAGATGCAGATGGATCTGCTGCAGGAAACGACCGACGAGATGGCCCGCAACGGCTGCAAGAAAATCATCATTGTGAACGGTCACGGCGGCAACGAGCACCTGCTGCCATTTTTCGCCCAATCACAGCTCTATAAGCCGCACGATTACGTGGTTTACATCTTCGCTCACGGCGAAGTGCCACCCGGCGGCCCGCCTAAGAAGACCACCGTGGACATGCACGCGGGAGAGTCAGAGACATCGGACACGCTGGTCTCCCGCCCCGACCTGGTGCATATGGATCGCGCCGGGCAGCAGTCAGGCGCCGACCTCAACCGGCAACACCTTCCGCCCAGCCTCTACACCGGCATCTGGTGGTACGCCAAATTCCCCAACCATTACGCCGGGGATGGTTCGGCGGCAACGAAAGCACTGGGCGAGTACCGAATGAACGCCCAAATTAACAATCTGGTGCAAGCCATTCGCGCGGTCAAGGCAGACAGCGTGAGCCTGCAACTGCAGAACGAGTTCTACCAGAAGAGCACACACCCGCTGGACACGCCGCAGTAAAACAGCGGTTTAGCCGGGGCAGGCGGTGGGTGGCGCATCGCCGAGGGGGTTAAGCCCCATAGCCTCAGCCGCCAAGCGGGAGCCGATCGCAATTCCTTTCATTTCCGGAACTTGAAGGTCGGGCATGGGGCGGGCGGAGAAAAGTCTGCGGCAGGGCTTGGCTAGCCAGCGGGCCCAGCGCGCCGACCAGGCAACGCGGGCACTGTCTGTAGCTATGCCGGTATCGGCGTACATCTGACGGTAAATTTTGGAGATCAGCACGAAGGCCAACTGGCTGCGCCAGGAGTCGAGAAAGTGCGCCCGCTGCCAGATGGATTTCAGGCTGTAGAATTTGTCCCACACCTCCTGCGTGTGCTCGCGCACCTCGTCCGCCGACATGACCGGGTGCGACCAATACAGTTTGGGGCGAAGCGCCGGCGGGATGAGCCAGCGCCGGGTAATGGAAACACCGGCGATCTGCGGCGGATTCTCGCCCAGGGTCTTTTCCCAACGCTGAAAATCCACCGTACCGGGAAATGGCGTCAACATTACAAATTGGGCAAAGGTAACATCCGCGCGCTGAGCGATCTCGGCGGTTGCCGCGAAGGTTTCTGGGCGATCACTGGGTAAGCCGAAGATGAACGACCCCAGCACGTGCACCCCGTGGCGACGGAAGGTTTGCAGGCGTTCCACCAGGTTTTCCCCGGCGGAGTTGAAATCCTTGTACACATTCTTGAGGCCCTCCGGAGTAACAGATTCCACGCCGACCAGAGCGCCCTTGATGCGGGCCGCACGCATGGCCTCCAGAAAATCCGGATCCTCGGCCGCTTCCATGGTGATCTGGGTGAAGAAAATCATGTCGGAGGGAAGCTGGGCCAGACCCGCCATCAGGTGAAAGCGTTCCTCGCGCAAGGCCTGCAATTCCTGGAGGCGGACGGTATTATCCTGCTCCGCCGCCAGGCGGAGATCGGTGAGGGTCACAGGATAAAAGTTGTCGTCGGCCAAGGCTATGAAACGGAAGCCCAGGCGGCGCAATTGCACGATTTCCTCGATCACAGCGTCAGAGGTACGTTGCCGGGGCCGCTGGCCATCCGTCCGCCAGACAGAACAAAAGGAACAATGCTTGGGACAGCCGCGGACGGTCTGCACCGAAGCCCACATGTAATTCTGGCGCGGCACCAGGTCCCAGCGCGCGGGCAGAAAACTGCCACCCTCGATGCGACCGCCATGATAAAGCGGCTGAGGGGCGCCTTTGCCGCAGTCCGCGAGTACCAGCGGCCAGATCAGGTCGCCATCGCCCGTCACCACGGCATGCGCCGCTCCCAGTTCGGCGGCTTCTTTGGGATAAAGAGTGGCATGTATGCCACCGAAAACGACATACGCGCCCCGGGCCCGAGCTTGCCTGCCGATCTCATAGCCGCGCAGCGCGTTGGCGGTGTGAATACCAATGCCTATCACATCCCCGCTCTGCAGCGTCTCAAAATCGATCTTTTCCAGGGTTTCGTCCACCAGTGCCGGGTCGCCGAACTCTCGGGGAGTGGCTCCGGCCAGCACATATAACCAACGGGGAGTAATAACAGCCGTACCGAAGGAGACATCGCTTGGATTAACAAGGTGGACCTTCATTCGTGGTTTGGCCTCTCTGAGACAGAGTTTGGGCAAGCACAGGATTTCCGGAACACACTTCCCGGAAATAGGTTTGCTATTGAAATTGCCCCAACCGGAGCCACCGGGGATGTGCGGCCCGCTACCGAACGAGGGTATTGTACCTGCATAACACTAAAGATGTAGCCGAATTGTTTGTGGTGGTCCATATATGTACTCTAGTCAGCGCCGCTGGCGCGGGATGTGATTGTTGCCGCGAATCATACGGGCAGGCGTGACGCTTCTTTGCGCTCGACCATGCGGCTAATTTATCTGTTGGCCGGTG
>DATJEH010000103.1:0-6571 GCA_035496875.1 Terriglobales bacterium
TCGGGCTGGGTGACCACCAGACGCACCTCGAACCCGCTGCTCACCAGCTTTTCCAGCGTAGGAACGGCAAATCGCGGCGTGCCACAGAAAACAAGTTTCATTGAGTAAGTGAGTAATCGGGTAATTGTGTAAATTGAAGAAGGCCTTTACCGATTTCAAATTACTCAATTACCCGATTACACAATTGCTCAATTTCTTCAATCCCCCCACTCTCCCGCCTTCACCAGCTTGCGGATTTTGCGTTTCATCAGGTCGCGTTTCAGGGCGCTGATGTGATGGATGTACAGGCGGCCGTTGAGGTGGTCGGTTTCATGCATGAAGGCGCGAGCCAGCATCTCTTCTCCCGTCTTCTCGAACCACTTTCCGCTGCCGTCCTGGGCCTTCACCGTGACCCGCAGGGGCCGGGTCACAGGCTCACGGAAATCGGGAATGCTGAGGCAGCCCTCGCTGCCCTTCTGCTTGCCTTCGGTGTGGACGATTTGCGGGTTTACCAGCACCAGCTTGGCTTCGGGGTCTTCTTTGAAGGTAACGTCAATCACGGCGATGCGCCTGGAAATGCCGATCTGGGGCGCCGCCAGCCCCACTCCGTGCGCCGCGTACATGGACTCGAACATGTCGGCCAGCAATTTGCGCAGTTCGTCGTCAAAAACTTCCACCGGCGCGGCGGGTTTCTCCAGCACCGGGTCGCCATATTTCACGATGGGGTAGATCATCAGTAGTTCTGCAGTTGTTGGCAGTAGCCCTGAAAATTACGAACCGTTTCGGTTATGGAATCGCCGCCGAACTTCTCCAGCGCGCAGCGCGCCAGCGTGAGCGCCACCATGGCTTCCGCGGCCACCCCGGCGGCCGGGACCACGCACACGTCGGAGCGCTCGTAGGCCGCCTTCACCGGCTCGCGGGTGGTGAAATCCACCGACTCCAGCGGGCGGCGCAAGGTGGATATCGGCTTCAAATAACCCCGCACCAGGATATCCTCGCCATTGGAAATGCCGCCCTCCACGCCGCCGGCATGGTTGTGCTTGCGCACAAAGCCGGTAAACGGCGTGGCCCCGTCGCCGGCCTGCCGCGAATAACCTATTTCATCATGCACCTGCGACCCCGGGGAAGCGGCGGCTGAAACCCCTACCCCAATCTCCACCGCTTTCACCGCCTGCAGCGACATGACGGCGCCGGCCAGAAGTCCGTCCAGGCGCTCATCCCAGTTGGCGTAGGTGCCCAGGCCGGGCGGGACATGGTGGGCCACCACCTCGAAAACTCCGCCCACCGAGTCGCCGGTGCGCAGCGCCTGGTCCACTTCGGCCTTCATGCGCTGTTCGGCCTCCGCATCGGCGCAGTTGAGCAGCACTTCATCTTTTTCCGCCAGGGCTCGAATCTTCTCCCAGGGAACTTCGGCGTTGGGCAGGGCGGCGGCGCCCACCGCCAGAACGTGGCTGAGCACCTCGATGCCGAGTTGGCGCAGAAAAAGCTTGGCGACCGCTCCCATTGCCATCCTGGCTGCTGATTCCCGGGCCGAAGCCCGCTCCAGAACGTAACGGGCCTCGCGAAAGTTGTATTTCAGAGCTCCCGCCAGGTCGGCGTGGCCAGGGCGGGGCGATTTGACGGCCTTGTGCCGGGCAGGATCGCCTTCGCCCACCGGCAGCGAGTCCTGCCAGTTCTTCCAATCTTTATTCTCCAACAGGATGGCGATGGGCGAGCCAATCGTGGCTCCGTGCCGCACGCCGGAAAGGATATGCGCCTGGTCGCGCTCAATCTTCATGCGCCCGCCGCGGCCATAACCCTGCTGGCGGCGCCAGAGTTCGCGGTCAACAAATGCTTGCTCAATTTGCAGCCCTGCGGGCATGCCGGTAAGCAGGGCGATCAACGCCTCCCCGTGCGACTCTCCCGCGGTAGAATAGCGAAGCATGAAATCAGGATTGTATCTGATGCGCGCAACCTTAACGTTTTTACTTAGTTCCACCGCTTAGCCCGGCCCGCCTCGCGGAAGTGAGAAAACGGAAGGAAAGTAGGTTGAATCGCTCAGTAACTTTTCAACAAATATCCTCCCAGGCGGCTAGATTCCCAACCAGAAAAGCTATAAAATGCCTTAGAAGCTCGGGACTTACAGTTAACTGGCTGATCAGCCGCCACTCGGTCTGTTCGAACGCACGCCCTCTGGCCGTCCTTAAGGAGAATACTTGTCTGCCTGCCTGGTGTTGAAGGAAAGCTCGCGTGCTTTGATTCAGGAAGCGGTTAGGGCCTTGAAGCCCTGTTTTCCTGAGATTACGGCCGCCTGGCGGGCAAGGATGTTTGAGGAGTTCCAGTTCGACGGCCGGGCTATGACCGCCTTGGAACGCCTTAACCTGGGTACCGGGTTCGCCATCTTCTGCCAGTGCGAGTTCCAGGCCTTTGCCGAGAACCTTAATTACTTCGGAACCCGCCTGGCCAAACTGCAGGTGGATGCGGGAGCGGTGGCGCGATCCCTGGAACTTTACGAGCTTTTCTGCGAGCCCTATCTAGCCAAAGAATTTAAGGAGCGGCGGAGCGAGGTTGTGGCCGCCCTGGAAATGTTTTCGTCGGCGGCCTTTGTAGCCGTTTCGCTGGCCTACTTCGAGACCCAAAAGGGCGCTTCCTCGGCCCTGCTCTCGGTGCTGGACGCCGAGCTTACCGCACCCGATCTCGCCTCCCTTCTGCGCAAGATTTTGGAGATTACGGCCGCCACGTTCGGGGCCCAGCTGGGCACCATCCTGCTGCGCGAGCCGGAAGGGGATGGCTTGCGGCTGGCTGCCACCGTGGGTTTTGGCAGCGAACTCGAGGAAGACTATACCGTCAGACCCGGCGAAGGCTTTTCCGGCAGGGTTGCGGCCAGCGGCGAGGCCGACCTGCTGGTGCTGGAGAGCGGCGACCACCAGGAAGAGGCCAACCCCATCCTCCTGCGACATGCCAAATCGGTCTGGGCGGTGCCGCTGAAGAAGAACTCGGAAGAGACAATCGGGGTGCTGGAAATCGGTTTTGCCGTGCCTTACCGCTGGATGCCGACGGAGCGGGAGCTGATGCGGGCCATGGCCGACCGCTCGGCGCTGGCCATTGACCGGATGCAGATGACCGACGCCCTGCGCGAGCGCGAATCGCGCATTGCCGAGCTCTCCGCCCACCTGCTGCGCGTCCAGGAAGAGGAGCGCAAGCACATCAGTCGAGAGTTGCACGACGAAACCGGCCAGGGCCTGATGGTCACCCGCCTGTACCTGGGCATGCTGGAAGCCAGCCTGCGTTCGCGCACCTCGCAAGTGAAGATTCAGGAGGCACTGGCAGTGGTGGACCGCACCATCGAAGGCCTGCGGCGCATGATTGCCCGCCTTTCCCCGCTGGTCCTGCAGGAGCTCGGCCTGGTGGCCGCTATCCACAAGGAAGCCAAGGACTTGAGCAAGAACACAGGAGTCAAGACGCGGGTGGTTTTGCCCGACGAGCTGGGCCGCTTCGGGCCGGAAGCGGAAACCGCAATTTACCGCGTTGTGCAGGAAGCCCTGCACAACGTGGCCAAGCACGCGCAGGCCAAGAATGTAACTCTCCAGGTGGCGCGCCAGCAGGGCGTGATCAAACTGCTGGTGGAAGATGACGGCATCGGTTTCGCCCAAAAAGGCGTTTCCCGGGGACGCAGTTTTGGCCTGGCCGGAATGCGGGAACGGATTGCCGCCCTGGGTGGCGTCCTGCGGCTGCGTTCCAGCAAAGGACGCGGTACCCGCATCGAAGTAACTGTTCCGGATGCAGCCGCTGTAGTTCAGCTGCCGGTAACGGCCGATGCCGCCTATCCGGCGCGCACCATGGCCGCGGGCAATTCTCTGGCCAGCTGACGAACAAGCGGGGCAGCGCGCACTTCGTGCCTCCAATTTCAAGATGGCCAAGGTGACCTAATGGGAAAGATCAGATGTTTGTTAGTTGACGACCACACATTGTTCCGCCAGGGAGTGCGGCGGCTGCTGGAAGGCGAGTCCGACTTCGAGGTGGTGGGCGAAGCCGCCGACGCCGGGGAAGCGGTGGACAGGGCGCGCGACCTGCGCCCCGACATTGTGCTGATGGATATCGGCATGCCCGGCCTGTCCTCTTTCGAGGCCGCCCGCCAGATTCGCAAGAACCGTCCGGAAACCAAGCTGCTGTTCCTGACCATGTACGAGGATGAGGATTACCTGGTGCAGTGCCTGGAAGTGGGCGCCGCCGGCTACGTGCTGAAAGACACGCCCGCGCCCCAGTTGGTGAGCGCGGTGCGCGACGTGTACAAGGGCGGCAAATATCTGAGCTCGCAAGTGCTGAGCAAGCTGGTGGAAGATTTCCGCGCGCGCGTGCGCGATTCCAAGATGCGTCCCCGCATCTCCACCCTGACCCCGCGGGAGCGGGAAATTCTCAAGCTGCTGGCCGAAGGCAACTCGGTGAAGGAAATCGCCGTGCTGCTGGGCCTGAGCGTAAAGACCGTGGAGGCGCACAAATTCAACCTGATGCGCAAACTCGACATCCACAATAAGGCGCAGCTGGTGACCTACGCCATCCAGAAGAAGATCATTAAGATTCCGGTAAATCAGTAGCTGGCAGCTGGCGGCCCTTAGCCCAGGATCGTCCCCGCCAAACTCTCCATATCGGCCACTTCCAGGTCCGGTTTCTCGCTTGCGGCGCGAGTGGCGCCGAAGCCGCGGCGGCGAACCAGTACGGTAGCCAGACCGAGCGATTTGGCCGGCACCACGTCGTGGTAAACGCTCTGGCCGACGTGCAGGACCTGCTCTGTGGGTAATCCCAACCGCTCCAGAGCCAGGCGAAAGGGAGCCGGCGACGGTTTGTAGGCGTGCGCCTGCTCGGCGGTAATTACCTGGTCAAACTTCACCCGCAGATGAGGCGCGGTGCCGGCGAACAACTCGTCGTCGGTATTGGAGATGATGGCAAGGCGATAGCGCGTCTTCAGCTTTTGCAGTGCCGCCACCGTGTCCGGAAACGGCGGCCAGGTCTTCAGCGAGTCAGGGAGTGAGCGGGCTTCGGCCTCAGAAGCCTGGAATCCCAGGCGCTTGCCGAATCCCCGTACCACTTCTTCGAGAACATCCCGATAGCGGCGGTAAGGATTTTGCGCCGCCGGCTCCAACTCCGCATAGAGGGCGAGGATCTGCTCGTCGCGGAGTTTGCAACCATGGGTGCGTAAGATGGGCCGCAAGGCGCCGAGCAGTCCGGTCTCCCAGTCAATGAGGGTGCCGTAACAGTCGAAGGTGAGGGCGTGGAAGCGGGAGAAGGAGAGCATGGGGTTAGTGAGGGCCTTCGGCTATGGGCTCTTAGCTATTGGCCTTTGGCCCCCCAAAGCCAAAAGCCAATAGCCATCGCCGGCAGCTACCTGCGCACCTGCAGCGGTTGCGTCAGCTTGAAGCTGAGGGTGGATTCGGCGGGCAGCACAATGTTCTGATTGCCGGTGAAGGCGGTGCCGGCGGTGCCGGCGCCGGCTCCCGCGGCGGCGCCGATGGCAGCACCCTTGCCGCCGCCGGCCAAGCCGCCAATCAGCGCGCCCAGGCCCGCCCCGCCGCCAATCATGACCGCCGAGCGCTTGCCTTTGCCCTTCTGCTCCCGGCTTACCGCCGCGGTCTGCACCTGGCGCGGTGCTCCCCCAACCGTAACCGAGGTCAAGGCTACGCGCAGCACCGCCCCGCCTTTAAATCGCCCCAGAGGCGCGGCTTGGACAACCGTGCCCTCGGCTTCGGCGCCAGTGGGAATCGCGGTGCGGCTGCCGACCACGACCGGCTCGGCCACGGAGGCGGGGAAGGTATCGCCGCTGTTACTGATCTTAGAACCCACCGCCTGGCCCAGGCGCACGGTTATCACGGTGCCGGCAGGAAGCACAATGGGTTCGGCTTGCGCCCGCTTCTGCAATTTAGGCGCGGGCTGGGCGCCGGGGTTAGCGGGTTGGGAAGAAGTATTGCCCGCCTCGGAAGAAGTGGATGGGCCCTCGCTTTCGCTTGCCGGCTGCGGCTTGCTGCAGGCAACCAGCGCTGCCAACAGAAAACATAGAACCAGTACCTGGTACCGGTTTGTCATAAAGATACCTCCGCGTTATGAAAGGCTTGGAGCCGACCACCGCTTAAACGCAACAGGGAAGCACAGAACCATTCTAGTGTATGTAGCCCTAATTCAAGCGGAAAGTTGGGTTATGAGAAAGCTACGAACAGCGGTCTTTCTGGGCACGCTGGCGCTGTTGCTGAGGGCGGGCGTAAACGTTCAAGCCGGAGAACCATATCCGCTCTCGAGCCGTGCCACACAACAGGTGTTAGCTCTCGATTTCGCTAAAAATGGACAGACTGTGTCTGCCCGGGTGGGGCAGCAGATTGAGATCAGCCTCAGAACCGTCGGACCCAGACAGTATGGCACGCCGGAAATATCCTCCTCCGTCGTCCGTCTTCTGAACACCGCGCAGGACTGGCCGCCGAACCCTGGCGGTCCGGGTTTTATCTACGTTCTGGAGGCGGCTGCCGAAGGAGAGGCGCAGGTGATAGTCCCGGTCCTGAATGCCGAAGAAACGCCGTACACGACCGACATCACTTTCAGGGTGACGATTCAAGTGAAACCGGCTGAC
>DATJEH010000104.1:0-3710 GCA_035496875.1 Terriglobales bacterium
GTGAACCAGTGGATGCAGACGGGCGAGCCCGGCATTTACGCCGTGGGCGACATCGTTGCCGGCCTGCCCCAACTGGCGCACTCCGGCATGATGGAGGGCATCGTGGCCGTGGCCACCATCGCCGGCAAGCCGGCCAAACCCGTGGACCCGCTGAAGATTCCCAACTGCACCTACTGCGAGCCGCAGATCGGCAGCGTCGGCCTGAGCGAGGCCAAGGCCAAGGAGCGCGGCATCGAGGTGAAGATCGGCAAGTTCCCCTTCACCGCCAACTCCAAGGCCAGCATTGTGGGTAAGCATGAGGGCTTCATTAAAGTGGTGGCCGACGCCAGGTACGAGCAGATCCTGGGCGTGCACATCATCGGGCCCTCGGCCACCGACCTGATCGCGGAATCGGTTGCCGCCATGGAACTGGAGGCCACGGCCAAGGACCTGATGTGGACCATTCACCCGCATCCAACTCTGTCGGAGGCTATGGGCGACGCCGCCAGCAGTGTGGAGAATTTGTCCATCAATATCTGAAAGCGGATCATCCGCAGACGTAGTTTGATGAATGTCATCCTGAGCGAAGCTATCCGATCCCGCTTTGCGGGACCGGACGGTGAGTCGAAGGACGACCTGGTGTTTCGCGGCCATGAATTTGATTTCCGTCGTCCAACTCGGCACCCTTGATTACGCCACCGGCCTGCGTCTGCAGCAATCGCTGGTGGAGATGCGCAAATCCGGGCAGGTGGGAGACGTCCTGCTCCTGCTCGAGCATTCGCCCGTCATCACGTTGGGCCGCAACGCCCGCCGCGAAAACTTGCTGGCCTCGCCCGAACTTCTGGCGCGCAAAGGTGTGGAGTTGTTTGAGAGCGACCGCGGCGGGGATATCACTTTCCACGGGCCGGGGCAGTTGGTGGGCTATCCCATCTTCGACCTGCGCGGCTTTCAGCCCCGCATCGGCGCGGTGGAGTTTGTTCGTCGGTTGGAAGAGGTGCTGATCCGCAGCTGCGCCGATTTCGGCGTTGCCTGCGAGCGCGTCAAGGGCCTGACCGGCGTGTGGACCACTCCTTCCGTGCCTGTCATCCTGAGCGAGGGGCGGGTGAACCAACCCCGCCCCGAGTCGAAGGACCTTGTGTTTCCTGATGATAAAAATCAGGCCAAGATCGCCGCCATCGGCGTGCACATCTCCCGCGGCGTCACTTCGCACGGCTTTGCCCTGAACGTGAACACCGACTTGGAGTACTTCCAGCTCATCGTGCCCTGTGGCATCGCCAGCAAGCCCGTGACTTCGCTGGCCCAGGAAATCCAGGCGGAGATGAACCTGGATGACGTCGCCCGCTCTGTGGCCGGCCATTTCGCGCAGAGTTTCGCCAGCGATGTACAGTGGGTGGAAACGCTGGATGCGCTGCTGGGCCGCAAGATGGGGGTTCCCATGCAGCCTCCGGCTGGGCTGCGGCAGTTGCTCGGCGACGAAAAAACATTTCTGGTGTAAGTTTGTTTTTGAACAATTGTCATCCCGAGTGAGCCTGAACCGAACGTAAGAAGGTGAGGGCGAGTCGGGGGACCTTGCGCTTTGAATCGAAGATTAGGCACCAGGTCCTTCGACTCCATCGTCCGGTCCCGCAAAGCGGGATCGGCTTGCTGCGCTCAGGATGACAGTCGTAAGCACCGTTATTAATGGCAAAGAAGAACTCCAAATCCAGGAAGCCGCCTAACGGTCGCCACACGCTGAAGGCGCCGCCGAAACCGGCCGCCCGCAACGGCAACCTCTCCGCCGAGCGCCGCTATACCATCCCCGACTACCGCCTGGAGAGCTTTGACTGCGGCGTGCGCCAGGTCGCAAGCGATGATGGCGTGCGCTACGAAGTCAGCGGCGACCTGAGCGCGCCGGTTCCGCCCATCCGCGAATCCAAACTTCTATCGCCCCAGCAGTGCGTCGAGATCTACCGCTGGATGCTGCTCAACCGCAAAATGGAGCAGGCGCTGGAGAATCTTTATAAGCAGGGCAAGGTGGTAGGCGGAGTCTATTTTGGCCTGGGCCAGGAAGCCTGCTCCTGCGCTTCTGCCTATGCTCTGCGCCCGGAAGACTGGCTCGCCCCCATGATTCGCAACCAGGGTTCGCTGCTGGTGAAAGGCTTCTCCGCCCGTGATGTGATGATGCAATACATGGCCAAAGCCGGCTCGCCCACCTTCGGCAAGGACGCTTCTTCGCACTTCGGCGACCCGCAGAAGCGCAACGTCTGCGCGCCCATCTCCACCCTGGGCGATCTGATTCCGGTGATGGCGGGCGTGGCCCTGGGGGCGCGCCTGCAGGGACGCAACATTGCGGCGTTGACCTACATCGGCGATGGCGGCCAGTCCACCGGCGTCACCTACGAAGGCTTGAACTTCGCCGCCGTGCAGAAGCTGGGGCTGGTGCTGATTGTGGAGAACAACCTCTGGGGCTACTCTACGCCTTCCGATATGCAATTCCGGGTCAAAGACCTCGCCGAGCGCGCCATCGCCTACGGCATTCCCGGGGTAATTGTGGACGGCACCGATGCTTGCCAGGTTTATGACGTGGTGCACGACGCGTGTGCGCGCGCCCGCCGCGGCGAAGGTCCGACCCTGATTGAGGCCAAGATGATGCGCATGAAAGGCCATGCCATACACGATGCCGCCGAGTACGTGCCCAAGCCGCTGTTCGAGTACTGGCGCAAGCGCGATCCCGTCGCCCGCCTGGAAAACTTTCTGCTGCAGAAAAGATGGCTGACGGCCAAGCAGAATGAAGAGCTCATCGCGGGCGTGGACCGCGAACTAGAGGCCGACCGCGAGTTTGCCGTCAACTCGCCCATGCCGGAACCGGAGAAAACGCCGCAGAACGTTTATTGCGAGGGCTGCCATGAAGTGAAGCCGAAGTACGGCATGCCTAAGGCGCGGCCGGCTAATGGCAAAGTCGCACTCAAACAAAGTGAAGCGGCCGTGCATCTGCGGTGAGGCACCACTTTATGGCTGCTATTACCTATCTCGAAGCCATCCGCCAGGGCATCTGGGAGGAGATGGAGCGCGACCCCGCCGTCTTCTGCCTGGGGGAGGACATCGGCATCTATGGCGGAGCCTTCAAGGTGACCGATGGCTTCATCGAGCGCTTCGGCCCGGAGCGCGTCATTGACACGCCTATTGCCGAGTCCGCCATTGTTGGCGCCGCCTTTGGCGCTTCACTCACTGGCTTGCGCCCGGTCGCCGAGTTCCAGTTCATGGACTTTATCGGCTGCGCCTTCAACCAGATCACCAACATGCTGGCCAAGGCTCATTACCGCTGGGGGGCGCCCGCCCCGGTGGTGATCCGCGGACCCAGCGGCGGCGGCGTGCATGGCGGCCCGTTCCACTCCCAGAACCCGGAGATGTACTTTGTGCACACCCCCGGTCTCAAGGTGGTCTGCCCGGGCACCGCTTACGACGCCAAGGGGCTGATCAAGTCCGCCATTCGCGACAACAGCCCGGTCATCTTCTTCGAGCACAAGATGCTCTACCGGCGCATCAAGGAGGAACTGCCGGCGGAGGACTACACCGTGCCCATCGGCAAGGCCCACGTGGCGCGGCAGGGTCGCGACCTGAGCATCATCACCTATGCCGCCATGTTGCACGTGGCCGTGGAAGCAGCGGAAACGCTGAGCAAGGAAGGCATCGAAGCCGAGATTTTGGACCTGCGCACTCTGCTGCCCCTGGACCGCGAGGCCATCGCAGCC
>DATJEH010000105.1:0-13221 GCA_035496875.1 Terriglobales bacterium
TCATTAATGTTGAGATTGGCCACCTGGCTCCCGTTCAGCCAGTACTCGCCCTCGGAAGGCGAATCCAGCAGCCCGATGATGGAGAGCAGCGTGGACTTCCCCGAGCCCGAGGGACCGGCGATGGCCACGTACTCGCCCTTGCGTACCTCCAGCTGAATGCCGGAGAGCGCGTGCGTCTCCACCTCGTCGGTGTAGAAGACTTTGTTGATGGTATCCATGCGGATCAGTTGCTGTCCGGGGGTGGGTGCGGTTGCATTCATGCGTGTTTCCTCGCTATTCCAAGCGGATGCGATCAAAATTGTCCCAGCGTGACATGTCGGAGAGAATGACCTGGTCGCCATCTTTCAGGCCACCCAGAATTTCCACTGTATTCACCGAGCTGCGTCCCAGCTTCACTTGATCGCGGAGCGCCGTCTTGCCATCGGGCTGCAGCACAAACATTCCTACCGTGCTATTTTCCTGGCCGAAGGCCGGTCGTCCCACATATAGAACGTTGCTCAGCCGCTCCAGGTCAATGGTTCCGTCCACGCTCAAGTCCGGCCGCGCTCCCGGAGGAAGCGGGTCATCCAGCATCACGTCAACGGTCACCGTGCCGTTGTAGACGGCGGGGTCAATGCGCATCACGTGGCCGGCAATAATGCCGTTGTGGGTGTCAACGGAAGCCGGCTGGTTCAGCTGGATGTCCTTAGCCTGGGTTTCCGGAATTTTCAGCTCCGCCTTCAAATGGTCAGGCTGCACCACCTTGGCCAGGGTGGTTCCCGGCGTGACCCACTGTCCGACTTTCAGCGGTTGTTCCTGCAGAACCCCCTTGATGCCGGCGCGTACTATCAGGTTCTGAACCTGGGTCTGCTTCAATCCGGCCAGGGCACGGTCCTGCTCGATCTCCGCCTGTTTGGCCAACAGCTGCGCCTGCAGCACCCGGTTGCTGTTGGTCAGCCGTTCCTGCTCGATCTGGTCGCGAGTTTGCAGTTGCTGCGCCTTGCCGTCGGCGATTTTGCGGTTCAGGTCGGAGATAACGCCCAGCTTGTTAAGTTGCTGATCGGTTTCCGCCTGCATGCGGGCCTCGTTGTACTCCGCGTTGGCCTGCGCCACCAACGACTTCTGCGTCAGAACCTGGCTCTCCAACTGCGCTTCCAGATTCTTGTAGTCGGCTTGGGCGGCCTTCAGCTTCAAGTTGGCGTCCAGGGCTTCCTGCATCAACTGCGGATTCGTCAAAATCAGTAATACGGTGTTGGGCTGCACTGCGGTTCCCGGTAATACAGGGATTTTTTCCACGCGGCCGTCGGTAGCCGCCGGTATCCACTGAATGTCCACAGGAGTCAGCGTGCCCAACCCGCGTACCTGGCGCAGCATGGGACCACGCTTCACCGTGTCTATCCACACGGTCGAGCGGTCCACACCAGGAGCCGCCGGCTTCAGGCGCGAGAGCCCCATGGTGACCAGGGCCACCACAACCACTCCCAATGCTGCATAGACGATCCGCCGGCGCTTTCGTTGGCGGACTACCGTTGCTGGGCGAGCAATATCCATCACTCCTCTGCAAGGCACGCCGCTTGCCAACGAGTAAGTCGCTAAGGTGTTGATTTAAATGATGAATTTGTGCCAGAGAGTAAAACTGGGTGTCCGTTTCCGAACAGCGGTGTGCGGGTGCGGACACCAGTTGTAGTGGCCAGTGGTCAGTTGCCAGTGGTCACCGGCCACCGGTCTTACTGGCCACGGACCACTGATCACTGCTCTTCTGGTAGCCGAAGTAAACATCGTTTTCCTGGCTGCGATGGTGGAACAGGAAAAGCACCTTGGCCTGCGCCTTCATGGAGAAGTGCTTCGGCTCCCAGACTCCGTCGCCGACGGGCCCCTTTTCCAGCTCAAAATGTGTGCCCGGCTCGACCGTGGCCAGGAAGCCCTCGATGGAAACCGGGTGAATCACTTTGGCTTGCACCTTCACCCACTGAAAGGTCTTGGTATCAATCCACAGTTTGCCCTGCATTCCTGGCAACACCTGGCATTGCATGTTGGGCGGCTTATAGTCCGGACGCGGCGTGGCTTTCAGTACATACACCTGGTAAGGACCCAGGCGCTGCTGTCCCAGCAGCTTGAAATCAAAGGCCTCAGTCAATTGCTCCATCAGCAGGTGATCGCGCTTACGGTCCTTCAGCCATTTGGCGATGCGCTGGGCGCGCTGCTGGGGAGTTTCCGCCTCTCGCTGGGCGATGGCCTGCTGCATTTTGCGCTGCTCGGAGGCCTGCTGCTCCGCCGGCAAGTCCTTGCCATTCACCGCCACCAGTCGCTTGTAGGGCGAGCCGAAAACCATCCGGACTTCATAGGTTTGCGGCGGGTTCCCATCTTCCTGATCGGTTTCGTAATGGTCATAGTTCGGATCGGCCTGCCAATCCCTCTCATTGGCCTGGACGGATCGCTGGATGATGGTCTCCACATCCTGCGCAGCGGCTAAGCCCGCCGATAATAAGACAACAAGAATGACCCGCCCCATGCTGCGCGTAAGTGTACGCCAGAAACCCGGTGTCATATATCTCTCGCCTGCCCCGCATTGCAAACTGGGAGCTTCCCTGTGGGTCCTCCCTGGGTAATTAGATGTGTTTTCCTCCCCTTCCCGCCCTAGCCCTCGACCGCGCCCCCCTGATTCATCATAAGGCCATGTAACCAGATAACTTACCTACACTGTCTTCCGAACCTTATACAACAAATGCCTACGAGATTCAGGATTGTGCGCATTTGGGATGACCTCTGGGCGCCCTTATGGAAAAAGGCTCCCATCCTGCACCAAGCTAAACGGCAACGCCAGTAAGGTTCTTCAATTTTGTGGGGCGGGCGCCCTTGCCCGCCTTTTCCGACCTGGCGCGGCAGAACCACCTCAGTTGCGTATAACATATCGCTTTGCGATTTATCACAAGGAGTAAGCAATGCAACTGGGGATGATAGGTCTGGGCAGGATGGGAGCAAACATGGTGCGCCGCCTGATGCCCGGCGGGCATGAGTGCGTGGTCTTCGACATGAATCCCGCTAGTGTGAAACAAATGTCGGGCGAGGGCGCTACCGGCGCGGAATCGCTCGACGAGCTTGCGCGCAAGCTGAAAAAGCCGCGAGCCGTCTGGCTCATGGTGCCGGCGGCGGTGGTAGACAGCATGCTACAGGAACTGGCGCCACGCCTGGAACCGGGTGACACGGTGATTGATGGCGGCAATTCCTACTACATTGACGACATCCGCCGCGCCAAAGAATTGCGGGAGAAAAAACTCTCGTACGTGGATGTGGGAACCAGCGGCGGCGTGTGGGGGCTGGAGCGGGGTTATTGCCAGATGATCGGAGGCGAGCGCGAGGTGGTGCAGCGCCTTGATCCCATTTTTAAAACGCTGGCGCCAGGCCGCGGCACCCTGCCGCGCACTCCCGGACGCGAGAAGGCCGGCGGCACCGCGGAGGAGGGTTACCTGCACTGTGGTCCGAATGGAGCCGGTCATTTCGTCAAGATGGTGCACAACGGCATCGAATATGGCCTTATGGCCGCCTACGCCGAGGGACTTAATATCCTTAAGCACGCCAACGTGGGCAAGCGCGGGCGCGCCGTGGATGCGGAAACCACTCCTCTGCGAAACCCGGAGCATTACCAGTACGATTTCAATCTGCCCGACGTCGCCGAGGTGTGGCGGCGCGGCAGCGTCATCGCCTCCTGGCTGCTCGACCTTACCGCTCTGGCTCTTCTGGAGGAGCCCGACTTGTCCGGCTTCTCCGGGCGGGTTTCCGATTCCGGCGAAGGCCGCTGGACCATTATGGCCGCCATAGAAGAATCGGCGCCCGCGCCGGTGCTGAGCACCGCGCTGTACGAGCGCTTCACCTCGCGGGGAGAGGCCGATTTCGCGGACAAACTGCTTTCCGCGATGCGCTACCAGTTCGGCGGTCACCTGGAACGCAAGGCGGGATGAGCTTTGCATGATCGTAATAGTCATGGGTGTGGCCGGTTCGGGCAAGACCACCATCGGCAGCTTGCTGGCCGGGGCGTTGGGCTGTCCCTTTCTGGAAGGCGATTCGCTTCACCCGCCGGCCAACATTCAGAAGATGAGCCACGGAATTCCCCTGACCGATGCCGACCGCGCGCCCTGGCTGGCCGCCATCCGGGACCGCATCCTGGCGACGCAGGAGCGCGGCCAATGCCTGGTGGTGGCCTGCTCTGCGCTGAAGCAGCAGTACCGTGATTTTCTCAACCGCGGCACACATATCGTTTGGGTATATCTGAAAGGAGGGGAGGATTTGATTGCAGCGCGCATCGCCCACCGCCGCGAGCACTACATGAAACCCGGCATGTTGCCTAGCCAGTTCGCCGACCTGGAGGAGCCAGCCGATGCCCTGGTGGTGGAAATCTCCGCGCCTCCTGAGGTCATCCTGCAGCAGCTGCTGGTCAGGCTAGGTGCTCGCAGCGCGCCCTAGCGGTGGCAGCACAGTTTCCACCGCAGAAGAAATTCTCCCTAATGTCATCTTGAGCGGAGCCGACCGATTCGCTTACGAATCGGTCAGCAAAGTCGTCCTCCCATCAGGTGCACTCTTCCATCGGTCCAGGGCTGTTTCGACTCGGGCATTCGCTTTCGCTCAACATGACAGATGTTAATGAACTTTCCCACTCCGCCTCCCGTACAATTCCGCGAGGAGTTCTGCCATGGCTTCGCAGCCTGCCGCCACGGCCACCAGGGCATACCAACCTGTTTCGCGCTGGGCCAGCGGCCCGGCCCTGGTTGCCTATATTTCCGCCGCCCTGCTGGTGCTGCACCTGCTCACCGCTTCCCGCTACGGCTACTTCGGTGACGAGATGTACCACCTGGCCTGCGGCGAGCATCTGGCCTGGGGCTACGTTGACCAGCCGCCCCTCATTGCGCTGATCGCCTGGCTGGTGCGCCACACCCTGGGCACTTCCCTGCTGGCCATTCGTTTCGTGCCCGCGCTGGCCGGCGCCGCCACGGTCCTGCTCACCGGCGCCCTCGCCCGCCAGCTGGGCGGCGGGCGCTTCGCCCAGGCCCTGGCCGGGCTCTGTATCGCCTGTGCTTCCGTTTATCTGGTGCTCAATTACTTGTTCACCATGAACGCCTGGGAGCCGCTGCTGTGGACGGCGTGCGTTTACATCGTGGTCCGAATTATCAAAACCGGTGACCAGAAGCTCTGGCTGTGGTTCGGTCTGCTCAGCGGCATCGGCCTGGAAAATAAGTACTCCATGGCGGTGTTCGGTTTCGGCGTAGTGGTCGGCCTGCTGCTCACGCCCGAACGCAAGGCGCTGGCCTCCAAATGGATCTGGCTTGCGGGCGCGCTGGCCTTCGCCATCTTCCTGCCCAACCTGCTGTGGAATATCCGCTATCACTTCCCGTTTCTGGAACTGCTGCACAACATCCGCGCCAGCGGGCGCGACGTGGTGCTGGGCCCGGCGCAATACCTGCTGCAGCAGATTCTGATCATGAATCCGCTGACCTTTCCTGTCTGGCTGGCAGGCATCTTTTACCTGTTTTTCAGCCGGAACGCCCGGCCTTACCGGCTGCTGGGCTGGACGTTTCTGGCCGTATTTCTGACCTTTTTTCTCCAGCATGGAAAGGACTACTACACGTCGCCGGTGTACCCCATTGTGTTTGCCGCCGGCGCCGTAGCCCTGGAGCAGATAACTCGAAACTGGAGCGGAGCCTGGCTTCGGGGGATCTTCGTGGCGCTGCTGCTGGCAGGCACGGCTGCCATGCTGCCCCTGAACCTCCCGGTGCTTTCGCCGGAGAGCCTGGTTCGCTATGTGGAGAAATTTCCGCTGAAACCCCAGGCCAGCGAGAGAGCTCATGCCCGGGCCGAGTTGCCGCATTACTTTGCCTGGCAGTTTGGCTGGCCGGAGATGGTGCAGGAAGTGGCGCGCGTTTACCACAGTCTACCGCCTGAGGAGCAGGCGAAAACGGCGATCATCGGCAACAACTTTGCCGAATCGGGCGCCATTGATTTACTGGGGCCCAAGTACGGCCTGCCCAAATCCATAGGAGTTCACCAGAGTTATTGGCTGTGGGGACCGCGAAACTACACGGGAGAAATCATGATTGTTTTAGGCGACCGGCCGGAGGCCTTGAAGGGCTGGTGCAACACGGTGGAGGTGGCGGCCGCAGCGGCTGAGCCGCCATACGGCGCCGTCTTCGAGCGCCACCCGGTGCTGCTCTGCCGGGGATTGAAGGGAAATCTACAGCAGCTCTGGCCGAAGCTGAAAGATTGGGACTAAAAAACAGCTAACTGGCTTACTAGCTTGATGGCTGTCTGACTGATTAGCTTTCTAGCTATGTAGCCTTAATGGGCGACAGGTCTTCAGTGATGATCCTTGGACGACACGGGCTAGGCAGCCAGATAGCTAGTCAGCCAGTCGGCTACTAGTCCGCTCCCAGCCGGGCTTCCTCGCCGCGTTCGGCGTGGGCCTGCTCGTAGCCCACGGCGGCGTAGTACATGGCGCGGTCGAAGAACTGGTCCAGCAGGGTCATAAGCTCCAGTTCGCCGAACAGCTCCACCGGTCGGTCAATCAGCGCCTCGCGCTGCAGGAAGCCCCATAGGTGTTCCTTGGTCATGGCCAGGGCCCACATCAGCTGGCTGAATGACAAGCCTTCAGCCTCCCGGCGCATGCCGGTCTCGGTGAAGCGCAGTTCCACGTCGCTTTCGGTTTTGGTCAGCAGCCAGTCGCTGATGTGGTGGTAAATTTCGCGCACCGAGCGCTCCAGTTCTTCGCGGGGAACCGCATCGTGGTATTCCGCGGTGCGCAGGGAGGTGCAGATCTTCTGTACCAGACCCATGGCAAGCTGGTCCGCATGAGATTCAATCAGCCTGGCCAATTTGAGTGCAATCATATCTACCTTAGGTTAGATGACGGGAAGAAAGAAAGGGTTCCGGGAAGTTGTGCCATGGCCCGCAGAGACATATCGCGTAACGATATTATTATTATAAGTAATGGTAGCGTGCTGCGTACATATCGTTGCACGATATATGTTGCAGGGTCAAGAAAAATGTGAGAGGAATTGTAAACTCTAGGAGCTGGCCCCGCAGCAGCGCTTGTACTTCTTGCCGGACCCGCAGGGGCAGGGATCGTTGCGCCCGATCTTGGCGGCGCCGCGCACCACCTGCTGCACCGGCTGGTATTCCCCGGTTCCCGCCATGCGCGCCTGCTCCAGCTCGCGCCGTTTCTTGCGCTGGAACTCTTCTTCGAGTTCGTCCACCGAGGTGGCTGTCCGGCGCGGCTGCCGCCCGTCGCCGCCCGCTCCGGTCACTCGAACCCCCGCCCCGTCCCCGCCATCCAGTTCCGGAGGAGGGCCTCCGGCAAAGGCGATGCCTCCTCCTTCGTCCCCTCCGGCGGCTCGGCGCTGGTCAATTACCTGCATCAGGTACAGGTAGCGCACCGTATCTTCCTGGAAGCGGTTCATCATGGCTTCGAACATGTCGAAGGACTCGCGCTTGTACTCCACCAGCGGGTCGTGCTGCCCGTAGCCGCGCAGCCCGATGCCTTCCTTCAGGTGGTCCATGCTGAGCAGGTGGTCTTTCCACTGCGAGTCGAGCACGCTCAGCATGATCATGCGCTCGTGATAGCGCATGGCATCGGCGCCGATCAGCTGTTCTTTGGCGTTGTAGCGCTCCTGCAACTTGTCAAAAATAGCGTCGCCCAGTTCCTGGCGGCTCATCTGCGCGGGCTTGACGCCCTCTTTCTCGATATCCACGCCGAAGCGGGTGAAAATTTCGTTCTTCAGCGCCTTGATGTCCCAGTCTTCGGGATGGGTCTCCTTGGCCGCATACTTGTCCATCAGTTCACTGAGGATGCCGGCCACGTAATCTTCCAGGATGAGCTCCTTCTGGTCCAGGCCTTCCAGCAGCTGGTGGCGCAGGCCATAAACGGCCTCGCGCTGCTTGTTCATTACGTCGTCGTACTCGAGCAGGTGCTTGCGGGCCTCGAAGTTCTGCGCCTCCACCGCCTTTTGCGCCGCCTCGATGCGCCGGCTGATGAGCCGCGACTCGATGGGAACACCTTCTTCCATGCCCAGCTTCTGCAGCAGCTTCGACACCCACTCCTTGGCGAAGATGCGCATCAGGTCATCTTCCAGCGAGAGGTAAAAGCGGGAAGATCCGGGGTCGCCCTGGCGGCCGGAACGGCCACGCAACTGGTTGTCAATGCGGCGGGCCTCGTGGCGTTCCGTGCCCAGAATGTGCAAGCCACCGGCCGCGATCACTTCCTCGTGCTCGGCGTCGGTTTCCGCTTTGTAGCGGCTGAAGATTTCGTTCCACTGCGCGGCGGGGACCTCGAACTCCTTGCCTTCGTAATACCAGCGGGTGAAGTCGGGATTTTCCGCCGCCGCTTCGATCACGCCTTCGGCGGTTTTCACCGGCCGCGCAATCCCCTTCTTCATGCATTCTCTCTTGGCCATGAATTCAGGGTTGCCGCCCAGCAGGATGTCGGTGCCGCGGCCGGCCATGTTGGTGGCGATGGTCACCATGTCCTTGCGCCCGGCCTGGGCCACGATTTCCGCCTCTTTTTCGTGGTACTTGGCGTTGAGCACCACGTGCTTGATGTTCTTCTTCTTCAGCAGTTCGGAGAGCCGCTCCGACTTTTCGATGGAGGTGGTGCCCACCAGAATGGGCTGGCCGTTGGCGTGGAGCTTCTGGATTTCGTCGGCGGCGGCGTAATACTTCTCTTTCGTGGTGCGGTAAACCACGTCCGCATTCTCAATCCGCCGCAGCACCCGGTTGGTGGGAATCACAATCACGTTCAGGCCGTAAATTTTTTCGAATTCTTCCGCCTCGGTTTCCGCCGTGCCCGTCATACCCGCCAGCTTTTTGTACATGCGGAAGTAATTCTGGAAGGTGATGGTGGCCAGCGTCTGGTTCTCGCGCTCGACTTTCACCCCTTCTTTGGCTTCGATAGCCTGGTGCAACCCGTCGGACCAGCGCCGTCCCGGCATGAGACGGCCGGTAAACTCATCCACGATGATGACTTCGCCGTCTTTGACCACGTAGTCCACGTCGCGCCGGTAGAGAGCATGGGCCTTGACGCCCGTCTCCACGTGATGCTTGAGGTCCCAGTTCTCCGGGTCGGCGATGTTGCCGATGCCCAGCAGCTTCTCCACCTTCTCCCAGCCTTCATCGCTCACCGTGATGGTTTTGTGCTTCTCATCCACCACGTAATCGCCGGTCAGGATTTTCTCCTCCAGCGACTTTTCGATTTCCTCGCCCTTTTCCAGCTTGGGAATGATGCGGTTCACTTTGAAATACTTGTCGGTGGATTCGTCGCTGGAGCCGCTGATAATGAGAGGGGTTCGGGCCTCGTCCACCAGGATGGAGTCCACTTCGTCCACGATGCCGAAGAAGTGTCCGCGCTGCACGCAGTCCTTGAGGTCGAACTTCATGTTGTCGCGCAGGTAGTCGAAGCCGAACTCATTGTTGGTGCCGTAGGTGATGTCGGCGCCGTAGGCCTGGCGCCGCTCTTCATCATCCAGGTCGTGCACGATCACGCCCACCGTCAGGCCCAGAAAACGGTAAATCTTACCCATCCATTCCGCGTCGCGCTTGGCCAGGTAGTCGTTGACCGTGACCACGTGCGCGCCCCGCCCGGCCAGGGCATTCAGATATACCGGCAAAGTAGCGACCAGGGTTTTACCTTCACCGGTCTTCATTTCGGAGATGGAGCCGGAGTGCAGCACCATGCCGCCCACCAGCTGCACGTCGAAGTGCCGCATGTTCAGGGCGCGGCGGCCGGCCTCACGCACCACGGCAAAGGCCTCGGGAAGGAGCTCCTGCAGCGCGTCTTTGAGCGCCTGATCGCGCGCTTTTTCGATTTCCTTGGCGCCGTCGGCATCGCCTTCGGAATCGTTCTTTACGGCGCCCAGCCGCTCCTGGATGCGGGCCCGGAACTCCTGCGTTTTGCCACGCAGTTCCTCGTCGCTCAGAGCCTTCATTTGCGGCTCCAGGGCGTTGATCTGCCGCACCGTGGGCTGCAGGCCCTTGATGACCCGCTCGCTCTTGGTTCCGAAGACCTTTCCAATAACCTTGTCTACGATCAAAATCTATGTTCCTGAAGGATGATGGATTGCGGCTGGGGAGGTTCGGTAGAAACGTAACTGGCTACGTCTCAAGAGACACTCCACCCGACTACTATGAGCCTAACACAATTAGATGCCACAGCTTGCGATTCGGACCACGCCAGTCAGGAGCCGAGGGGGGCCCGCCGGGGCCGCCTCATAGATGCAATTCCACCGCGTGCGCATTGATTCGCGTTTAGCTGAAGACTAGATGTTTCCGTTGCTGCGGGCGCCGGCTGTGGCGGCCTTATGTCGCCACATGTCCTTGAACAGAGTGGCGACCATGCTGGCAAGCAGGAAATTGATGACGTGGTCCGCCAACGCTGGAATATTGGGGCGGTTGAGCCAATTCACCCAGGAGAAGGGGAAGGCGGGCAGGTTCCTGCCCGTGACGATCCCCATAATCATGCCGGCCCCACAGTAAAGCAGAACCAGGCTCAGAAGAGTACCCACAATCCATCGCAACGCCAGGGTCACAACTCTCATGGATGGCATCCGCCGCCTGCCGGGAGTGATTCGGCCCTCCAGCGTACGGCCAAAGGAAGCTTAAGTTCGGCGACCCGGGTTGTCAACGCCGTTCCGGTACAACTCCCCAACGTGCAAAGAGTTGCAACGCTCGCCGCCGCTTTTTTGCGCGATTTCCGCTATATTTCAGAATAGAAATGCGCACTTTCTACAGCCGGTTTCTGCTGGCGGCCGAAGGCCAGCCACAGGTGGTTGCACTGGAGATGCAGCGCCGGGATCGACTGGAGCAGGTCACCTATGCCGAATTGCGGCAGACGGCAGCCACCCTTGGCGCGTGGCTGCGAGACTCCGGCCAACCGCCAGGCGCCCGCATTGCATTTCTCGCCGCCAACAGTCCCCGCTGGGTGGCTGCCTACCTTGGAGCGCTTGCCGCCGGCTGCATCGCCGTCCCCCTGGACACCGCTTTCCATGCCGATCAGGTTGCGCGCCTGCTGCGCGACAGCGGCAGTTCTCTACTGTTTGTCGATTCGCAGCACTTGGCCACGGCCCGCCAAGCAGCACACGGTCTGGCGCTTGAAGTGGCGCTTCTGGAAGGTTCGCAAGCGGGCACCGGTCCCGGAGCTCAGGCGGCGCAGATGCTAACCCATGTGGATGAAATTCTCGCCGCCGGCGCGCGCGAGTTTACCCCGTTTCCCGCCGAACCCGGCAGCCTTGCCGCCATCCTCTACACCTCCGGCACCACCGCCGACCCCAAAGGCGTTATGCTCACACAGGCCAACCTGGTGGGTGAGATTGAAGGCGCGCTCGGCATCTTCAAGATTGGCCCCGGCGACGCCATTCTGGGCGTGCTGCCGCTTTTCCACGCCCTGGCCCAGATGGCCAACCTGCTCGTCCCTCTGGCGGTGGGCGCCCGCGTGGTTTACCTGGAAACTCTGAACACCACCGAACTGCTGCGCGCCTTGCGCGAGCGCGACATTACCCTGTTCTGCTGCGTGCCCCAGTTCTTCTACCTGATTCACGAGCGCATGGTGAAGGAAGTGGGTCGGCGCGGCGCCGCCGCCCGTCTCGGTTTTCGCGCCTTGCTGCAGCTCTGCCGTGCCGCCCGCGCTTTGGGTGCCAACCCCGGCAAGCTCATCTTCCGCCGCGTTCACCAGATGCTGGGCAGCCGCATGCGTTACCTCATCACCGGGGGCTCGCGCTTCGACCCGCAAGTGGGCCACGACCTCTACGCCCTGGGCTTCGAAATCCTGCAGGCTTATGGCCTGACTGAAACCACGGGCGGCGCCACCTGCACGCCTCCCGGCAGCCACGCCATTGGCTCGGTGGGTCCGCCTCTGCCCGGAATCGAAGTCCAGTCGCTCGACTCGCAACCGCCCGAAGACGGCGCCGGTCCGGCCACTGGCGAGATCGCCATTCGCGGTCCTATTGTCATGGCTGGGTACTACAACCGCCCCGACGCCACCGCCACGGTCCTGCGCGATGGCTGGCTGCGGACGGGGGACCTTGGCTACCTCGACGCCCACGGGAATATCTTTATCACCGGCCGCAAAAAGGAGATTATCGTCCTCAGCTCGGGCAAGAACATTTACCCCGAGGAAATCGAAAGCCACTATCTCAAGTCGCCCTTTATCAAGGAAATGTGTGTGATGGGGCTGGAAGGCCGCCCAGGCGAGCCCTACGCGGAAAAGCTCCACGCCGTGCTGGTTCCCAACTTCGAGGTGCTGCGCGAGCGCAAAATCGTCAACACCAAGGAAGTGATCCGCTTCGATATTGAGACTCTCTCGACCCAGTTGCCCGCCACCAAGCGCATCCTCAGCTATGAAATCTGGCAGCACGAACTGCCCCGCACCACCACCCGCAAGCTGAAGCGCTTTGAAATCGAGCAGCGAGTCCGCCAGGAACAGGAGTCAGGCCAACTGGAAGAAGAAGGCGGCTCAACTGCCGATCCGCAGCCGCTAAGGGAGGAGGATCAGCTGTGGCTGGAGCTTCCGGAGGTGCAACGAGCGCTGCGCATCATCCGCGAGGAAGGCCGCGCCGGTTCTGCTCAGATCCGTCCCGCCGACAATCTCGAACTCGATCTCGGCCTCGATTCCATTCAGCGGGTGGAGCTGCTGATGGCAATGCAGCAGGAATTTGGCTCCAACCTGCCGGAATCGGTGATGTCGGAGGTGTACACGGTGCGCGAACTGGTGGACCGCGTGCTTGCCGCCACTGGAGCTCGGGCCGCCGAAACCAAGCCAGGTGTGGACTGGGCTTCGGTGCTGCAGGCCGATGCTCCCGACGAGTTTGTGCGGGCGGCCATCCGCCGCCGTCCCATTACTACGGCTCTGGGTTTCGTCCTGGCGAAAATCGTGCAGATGATCTCCCAGGATCGTTTTGATCTGCGGGTCAGCGGCCTGGAGAAGTTGCCCGAGTGCGGCCCCTGTATCATCTGCCCTAACCATCAGAGCTTCCTTGACCCCATCGTGCTGGCCGGAGTTGTGCCCTGGCCGTTGTTTCGCGATGCCTTCTCCCTGGGCACCACGGAAATCTTTGGCGCCATTCTGCCCAAGCGTTTCGCGCGCCTGCTTAAGGTGATTCCCGTGGATCCGGACTCCGCCCTGGTTTCTGCCATGCGTGCCGGCGCTTATGGCCTGCGCCGCGGCAAGGTGCTGGTGCTCTTTCCAGAAGGGGAACGCAGCATTGACGG
>DATJEH010000106.1:0-17718 GCA_035496875.1 Terriglobales bacterium
CGCGGTGCTTCCCCTGCTGGTTTTCCTGGCACTGGCAGTTTCCGACGGCGCGGGCATGATCCGTGCGAACCAGATCCTGAACAATGCCGCGCGCGAGGCAGCTCGGCTTTCGACCTTGAAGGAGAACGCAGGCAATATCACTTTCTTGCAGAATACGGCCACCTGCTATCTGATTCGGAATGGCATAGATCCGCCTTCGGGTCAGATACCCTCGTCGCGTCCAGTTACCGTGACCACTCCGACGTGTACCCAGCTACGCGGTAACCATCAATCAAGCTCTGCTGATCCCAAACGGCAGCGTCTCCATGCCTGCATCGAAGGTAATGGTGACCTGCGCATACAAACTACATTTTCTCCCTCGGTTGCCTTGGTTCGGGGTTGCCGGTGTGGTCCCGCTGGGGGCCAAGGCTGAGTTCCGGAACTTTTATACGTCTATGTAGAGTTTAGGCATAAAACCAAGTTCTAGAAACTTCGGCTATAATGTCGTTCCTCACTGAGACCGCAGGTTGCACCTCTCAAACTCTGTAACCGCCGTATGGATGTGGAGAACCCGAATGGAAGACGAACTTTGGGTTGAGAAGGAAATTGAACGCATTAGGCAGGAGTTCAATCTCACGGATGAGCAGTTCAACCAGTTCCGAGAACAACGCAGCCTCGAATCACAGATTACCCAGGAACGCATTAAGGAGATTCATCAGCTTCTGGAATCAAACGATGTACGCGACCGCCATGACGCCATCGCACAAATATTCGCCTGGGTATTAGACTCTCTCCTGCGGACGTTCAAGCTGCAATGGAAGAGTTATGAACGAAGTTTTGCAGGATTCTCAGGGCAACTGCTGACGATGATCACCTCGCAAGAACGCAGATTGACTGACCTTGAGCAGGAACTCCAGAAACTCAGACACCAGATGTCAAAAGCAGCGTAGGGGGTAGAGCCAAAATCGAAGCGGCAGGCGAGAAAAGGACTCGTGCTCCGTGACATGGCCGTAACTAGGAATTGGCACCGAAGCCGACCTGCCAGCATTGCCGGCACTTGTCCCGTCTCAACTCTGAGACACATTGATTCCGAATAGCCGTCTCACGCCACGTCAGCGAAGCGCGCCCGTGTGTCAACAATGATGAAGTGCGTATCACTGAAGCGATCCTATTCCGTCACATGCTGTCGCCGGCCAATGCGATCGTTGTAAACCCAATAGACCTTCTCGCCCGCAATCCTAGTAATAGCCTTACGGATGCCGGCCCTATCCTTCACCACCACTCCTGGCTGCAAATAATCGTACATGGATCACTCCAAGCATCTGACATACGACGCAACACCTCATGGGGAGGTTCTTTGTAAGTTCGCAATTCTTCTTTTGGCTGACATTCGAGATACGCGCCGTCATAAAGCTGTTTCCCCAAGCATCCTGCGGGCAGTTTAAGAAAAAAGAGCATCGGACGATGCTCCTTTATCCAGTGCCTTACGATTCTATTCAGTGCTGACGGCGGGCTCCTGCCCACTCGGGAAACCTTGAGCGTTTCCGCAGAACCAGAGTCTTTCCTCCTTTCGTGATCTGGCGCGCTATTAATGTCTTTTTATCGCCGACGGATACCTTTGGGCTCAAGATCTCGATTTGATCACCTTTCGAGAAAGAGAACTGCTTCTTCGCGAGGTAAGCAGATGGCCCGACGTCGACCAACAAAGGGCGCGCATCTGTTTTTCAGCAAAGGTGTGTACCCGTTCCGCGCGCCCATGCTCAGTCCGGCAGGAACTGTTTTCCGTTCGTGGTGGAGCGCTGTATCGGGTTGGAGTATGGCGATCGTGGGCGCACGGAGTACACTCCGCCAGGGCCAGGCGACCCACTGCGGTCCATATTGAAACTCTTCTGTGACCTAAGTCATAGCTGGGTTGATGCCTATTCACTACTGTGAAAGTCCCAACAGAGGAATGGCTATGGTGGAAATCAGCAAAGAGACAAGCGTGGCAGAAATCGTTGAGCGCTGCCCGCAGGCCCGGCATGTTTTCGACCAGCACGGCCTTCGTGGCTGTGGAGGTGCACTCGGGCCGGCAGAGTCGCTCGAGTTCTTCGCCTCGGTGCACCAGGTAGACGTGGAACAGTTGGTGCGCGAATTGAACAAAGAATTGCGCAAACCACGGAAACCTTACGTGTATCAAGAGTCGTTGCCCGATTTCATTTACCGGCGTTTCTTCAAGGCGGGTATCGTCGTAGTCCTGACCGTTGGCGGCCTTTGGGGCGCGGTAAATCTGGCCCAAATCGCGTTAGGCAAGACTTTTCTGCAGTTGCGGCTATTGCCCGCCATTCACGCCCACGCCCACGCCATGATCTTTGGCTGGGTGGGACTGTTCGTGATGGGCTTCGCTTATCAGTCCTTTCCGCGCTTCAAGAACACGGCACTGTGGCGGCCGCAGCTGGCCAACGCCAGCTTCTACCTGATGCTTGCAGGTATTGTCACTCGGATGACCGCGGAACTGCTGCAGCCGCGAAACATGGCTCTGCTGCTGGCTGGCTTCGCCGCGGTGGTAGAGCTAGCGGCGATCAGCCTGTTCCTGCTGATTATTTATCGCACGGCAAGGCAATCGGTGGAGCCACACAACCCGTATGAAAAGTTTCTGCTGGCCTCCTTCGGCTGGTTCTTCTTACAGGCCATTGTCAGCGATGTGTTCTTCTTTGCCAAGGCTACGGCGGCCAATCAAAGCGAGCTGATCCGGCGCATTGCCCTGATTGACGGCCCGCTACGCGACATCCAGGTGCTGGGTTTCGCTGCGCTGGTGATCGCGGGGGTTAGCCAGCGTTTTGTGCCGAGGGTTTACGCGCTCGCGCCACCGCGGCGCGACCGGCTCAACCTGATTTTTGTGCTGATGAATGTCAGCCTCCTGCTGGACATCTTCAGCTACGTGGCCTTACTGAGCACGGAAAATTGGTACTACGGCATCGGGCTGGAATTGGCATATATGCTGATGCCGGTATGGGCGGTGCTGCTAGCGCGGCAACTGGGCGTGTTTGGGCGGCCCGGTAATGCTGACCGCACCTTCAAATTTATTCGCGCGGCCTATGCATGGCTCATCGTCGCCACCGCCATGATGCCGTTGTTTCCACTGTACGGCACAGTTACGCACCAGGTGTTCGCGCACTCCTACATGGGAGCGCAGCGGCACGCGATCACGGTGGGCTTCATCAGCCTGATGATCATGGGCGTTTCGGCGCGGGTGGTGCCTATCCTGGCGGGGGCGGATTCGAAGAAACTCGGTTCGCTGTGGGGACCGTTTGTTCTGATCAACCTGGGCTGCGCTGGTCGCGTGGGACTGCAGATCCTGACCGACTTCGCGCCGGCAGTTGCTTACCCGCTGATAGGGCTGACCGGATTCAGCGAGGTCCTGGCGCTGGCCTGGTGGGGAATTGTGCTGTGGAGGTTGATGAACCTGGCACGCACGCATCGCCCGCAGGTGCTGGCGGCGCCCCTGGTCATGCCCACTGGCCGCTGAGTGTCGGTTCCGGGTCCTGGTCATAGATGAATCCACTGGGGGGCCCCAACTGATGAACGTTGAAACGATTCGCCACATCGAGCCGGTGAAAAGCCGTCAGTCTTGCCTGGCGGCAGCTGCCAATAGTGCACTACCCCTTCAACACCGCTGAGGATTGTGCTGGTGGCCTTCGCCTCGAGACAAGCAACTATTGCCGTTGCTCAGCCCACCGAAAATCCCCGTTCGTGGTAGAGGTTGGTATTTCGCATACGAGATGGGTGCGATTGCCAGCTCTATCACCTCTGGGCATGGGGACTCGGCCCGGATAGGGATCGACCTGGTCGCGGTATTGGCCGGGGCGGATATTCCCACCAACTTCTACTTTAAGGATGTTTAATAATTCATTGCTGACCTTAGTACTTACCTTACCACCTGCGTGCCATTCCTTTGGCCGTTTGCCCACGGTACGATTTCCTGCGTGAATCGCTACTGGCGACAGATTCGGAAAGGAAGTAGCCACATGAGAGAACTATTGCGTAAGGTTTGGTCGGACGATCAAGGCCAGGACATCGCGGAATATGCTGTTATGCTGGCGGTGATTCTGGTCATCGTGGTAGGCACCATCCGCTTGGTCGGCTCGCAGGCTAACAACGTATTTTCTGAGACGGCGAGCGCGATTGGCGGATAGCAATATGGAGGATTGGGATAAATTTCGTGCTGCCCTTATTGAGAGAACGGAAGCCGCGAAGCGCCGCCGTGAACGGATGGCAAAGGCGAGAACGATTCTGCTCGTCGTTGCGACTCTGTTGCTGGTCATCGTGCTTGTCGCACTCGTCCACGAGCGCATGCCTGCCCTAGTAGGGTAGCTTTCATTCATATAACGAGCTCGACCTCAAACGCGGGTGGTTGTTGATGGAATTGACGCAGTGAGGTGTTCTGGAGCGATTTTTCGACACTATGGACACCATGGAGATCGCGCCTAGGTATGCCCGACAAGGATTCCCGAAACGACTACATGTCGAAGCTCGCCGCTTAACTTCTGGGTTGCCCGTTATTGGGTCGTAGAGAAACACTTTCCACGGATCGATCCCTGATATTCAAATGAAAGGATTGACCGGCCTACCGCAAATGGACGCGACGGAGCAATTTGTTAAACCGGGGATCGGAACGGATGGGCTGGTACTCGACCAAGAAACGAGTTTTCACTCCGACTGCAGACGCACAAGCGCGGCGTAATCCGCGGTATGCGCCAGACATTGTCCTTCGGCGATGGTGGCCACGATAAGTTCTCTAGCTTGCTGACGCTTTCCCTCACGAAGCCACAACCTACCTAAACTGGCCACAGTGCGCAGCGTAAACAGCCGCGCACTCTGTAGTTTGGATGTGTCCAGTGAACTCAGAAATTCCCGCTCGGCGCAGCAGGATGTCTCCTGGGTTATTGACTGAAATTCGCCCTTAAGTCTGAGCAATTCAGCTTCATAGAATCTTTCGCCAGATTGGACCGCAAGATTCAAAGCTTCTTCCAAAGCTGAAAACGCTTCAACAAATTGCCCGGTCGCCATGCGTGTTTCGGCCAGCAGTCCGAGGAGCTGCGGTTGGAATACAACACAACTGATTGCTCGAACACTGCCGATGCTGCTAACTATCTTCTGGATTCCTTCTTCCGATTGGCCTTCATGCGCTTCAGCCCAGCCTTCGAAAGCCGAGGCCCATGCAAGAATAAGCCTGAATTCCTGTTCGCAAGCAATTTTGACAGCAGCAGCGGCATGGTCTTTAGTTGCGACGCAATCACGCAACAGGTGCCCGAGACGGGAGGCGAACACCAGCGCCAACGCTTGGGAAAACGGATGAGCTAGCTTCCGCGCGAATTCGATCGAGTCATTGCTGTGTTGAGTGGCTTGCTCGGTTCGGCCAAGCAGGGCAAGGGCTTGCGCTCGAAAGATATGACAACAGACCTTCGCGTCGTGATTACCAAACCTCGCGAGAAGTGCGGAATCGCGCTCTTCATCATAGAGTCGAAGGCCTTCGTCGGTGTGCCGCAGCGTGGCATTGAGATCTCCACGCGAGAATGCTGTTGCCCATGCAGCGTGATGCGCTTGTACTAGCGTGGTGGAGTCGCCGACACGGCTCGCGGTCTCGAGCAGGTCTTCAACGAGATGCTGAGCATTGTCCAGAAACCCGCGACCCCAGGAGAAAAGCCAGAGCCCCCACAGCGCGATGAATGACCTAGCTTCCTTCCCAACGTCTTGTAAGAGCCTTTGGGCGCGAGAATAAGCGTCTTCTGCCTGTTTTGCTCCCCATCCATGAGTCGCCTGGAAGATTGCACCCAATTCGACCAATAGAATCGCCTCGTGCTCCTTTCGCTCGCGAGATACAGGCAGCTGTCGAATAAGAAGCAATGCTTTATCGAGATGGATCCGTGCTTCCACAAATGCGCTGCGACTCCCCGCGTTCTGAGCCGCCTGCTCCAAATAGAACACAGCGCGATCGATCTTCCTTCCAAGCTCAAAATGCATGGCCAACTCTGCCGCGATCAACTGCGCAGAGTCGGCATAAACACGCTCTTTGCAATCGCCTACGTGTTGGTGCAATTCTTTGAGACGTTCTGGTGCGATGCGCTGATAAAAGGCGTCACGATAGAGAACATGAAGAAAACGAAAACCTGAAGCGACATCACCGGCGCTCTCAAGTATTTGGGTACGACCTACGAACCTATGCCGGTATGCGAGCGAATTCAATGTTGCTTCCGCTTCTCCCAGGGACGTTTCCAATACGGTTGCGACTATGGGCACAGCGAAATTCATGCCCACAACGCTCGCAACTTCAAGCAGGGCTTGTTCGGCAACCGAAAGTTGATCGATTTCACCGTTGATGGCGCGGCGCACGCTTTCGGGAATTCCAAAATCTCGGGCAGCAATGGGACCAGAAAGGCTCCAATTGCCATTGGCTTCGAGGAGAAGACCGCGTTCGACGAGGTCACTGAAAACGTGCATGACGAAGAGCGGATTGCCAGCAGTATGTCTTTGCACCAGAGGCGCAAGCCTGGCGAAAGATTTTGCGTGGTCATCGCGGCATGGAAAACGCAACATTACGTACTCGGCAATGGCGGTTTCGTCGAGGCCATGAAGAACCAGTTCATCGCACAAGCCCTTTAATACAAGGTTGTCTATTAGTGATGCCAGGCGATGGTGGGTGCCAGTGATCTCGCTAGACCGAACGGTTCCAATCAGCAGGAGGCGAGCAGGTTCGGGGCGGGTCGCAAAGGCGGAGATCCAGTCCAGCGTCGAAACGTCGGACCACTGGAGATCTTCGAGCCAAAGAATGAGGGGGGTGTCCAGGGTAATCGCTTCCAGAGCTCCAGTGAGTTCGCGTAGCATGCGTTCCTTGGTCGTGCCCGCCGCGCCGCGCTGCAATTCTGCGAAACGTCGCGGTGGCAGAAGTCCGGGCATCTGCGCCAGCCATGTTGGGGCATGCTGTTCCAGGATTGAGAGAAATTGCTCTCCACTCGATTGGCGACACAGCCGAATAATCGCCTCTAGCAGTGGTTCGTAAGCTTCTCCCACACCAAAGTGCTGCACACATTGCGCCCATGTTGCTTGTACAGGCTCAAGAGCGGCCAATCTCTCTAGGAAAACGGAAACTGTGGTCGTTTTGCCCGCGCCCGCTTCACCGGTAATGAATAAAATCTGCCGACTACCTTGGTTGGCGGCTGTCCAGGCGTTGGCCATCTCTCCGACGACTGCGTCTCGACCGACAAACGTCGTATCGGCTCGGAGAAGTGGAACAGCTATCGGCACTGGATTCTGCATTGCAGCGCCGGAAACGTGTGCAACAAACCGATATCCTCGACGGTGAAGAGTTTCAATGTACCGAGGTCGCTTGACGCTATCACGAAGGGCACCGCGCAATTCCTGAATGCATGATGTTAATGCGGAATCGCTGACCGCAGTCTCCGGCCACACCAGGCGGAAAATCTCTTCCTTTGTTACCACTTGACCGGCCCGTTTAGCGAGCAGGCAAAGCAAGGACAACGACTTAGGCGTGATTCGGACATCGTGCTGGCCGCGCTTCAGTCCCTGAGCAGGATCGAGTTGGTATTCTCCGAAGAACATCATTGAGGGCGCTCGCCACCTCTACAGGAGCGCAAAGTATTGTCCTACAAAAATCCCATACTAATCCCATATTTTTCCTGAGATTTGACATCAGACGCACTCCTACTATGGCGACCTGCCGATGCCGGCGGGCATCGGTTTCTCACATCACAGGAGGGAGCAATGCGATCTCAAATTCGAACCACAGTACGATTTGCCACTTTTTTCCTCTCCTTTTTTCTCTTGGGATCCGTGGCACTTGATGCGCAAACCGAGGTAACCGACTGGACGCGGATCATGCTGAAGGCGATGCAGACGGCTGGAACCAATCCGATGGTGTCGTCGCGCAATGCCGCGATCGTGGAGGCCTCGGTTTTCGATGCGGTGAACGGCGTAAAGGGCAAATACACAGCGATTCACGTGACACCCGCGGCCCCGAAAGGAACCTCAGCGCGCGCGGCAGCTGTCCAAGCCGCATATGCCTCGTTGGTGCGCCTATATCCTTTGCAGACAAGCACATTCGATGCGGCACGGGCGAACTCGTTGAATGCGATTCTCGCTGTCAACGCAGGAGATAACCGCCAACAGCGTGTTCAGGATGCGGTATCCGCAGGCGTGTTATGGGGACAGGAGGTGGCTGACAACATCTGGACATGGCGCAGCACAGACGGCTTCTCCTCCATAGTTCCGCCTGATCTCGGCGGAAGTACGGTGGGCCAGTGGCGGCCCACTCCCCCTGCCTTTCTACCCGGGGCCCTGCCGCAGTTGGCCACCATGACACCCTGGGTACTTGTAGCACCAAACCAATTTCGCCCGGCGGGACCCCAGGCATTAGATAGCGAACAGTATGCCATCGATCTGAACGAAACGAAGATCATGGGCAGCGCCAGCAGCCTTGCACGTACGGCTGACCAGACACTGCTTGCGAAGTTCTGGCAATCGGCTTCGGCGACGTACTTTTGGAACCGCGTTGCATTGGAGTTGGCAGCTCAAGAGGATATGCCCCTGATCGAACACGCCCATTTGTTCGGCGAACTGAACGTGGCCATTGCCGATGCCGTGATTGCAAATTGGGACGCCAAGTACTATTACTCCTTCTGGCGGCCAGTCACTGCCATCGCATTGGCCGATACAGATGGAAATCCAGCGACGGACGCAGATCCCACCTGGGTGCCGTTGATCACAACACCGAATTTCCCCGAGTATCCTTCCGCACACTCCGCTTTCAGCAGCGCAGGAACCACGGTTCTGGCCAACTTCTTCGGCTCAAACACACCGTTCTCCGTGGACTCATTTGCGATGCCTGGTGTGACTCGTTCATTTGCCAACTTTGATGATGCTCTCGCCGAGTTGGTGAACGCTCGCGTCTTTGGCGGGATTCATTTCCGTTCTTCCTGTAAAGATGGGCAGACACTCGGAACTGCCGTGGGAACATACGTCCTCAAGAATGCGTTCCTCCCGGGAAGCGGAGATGACGCTGAGGGTGATGAAGACTAGAAATCCCCTAACTGCCCCACTCAGGCCCGGAACGGCTTGAGTGGGCCTACAAACTACCGGGAGGTCCAGAGTCGGATGTAAATGGAAAGCAGGCTTGTTGAGTTGCGAGGGCGGACAAGGCGGTTCTGGCTGCAACTTGTTCTTTAACAATTGTGAATCGTTTGGGATGAGCGGCTACGTCTTGATCACATGGTGGCAAGGGCTAGCGGTCGGCTTGTCGGCCATCCGGAAACTATGATTCGGGAGAATTGGTCGGAATTGACCGCGAGGCGTTTCATTAGCCCATCGGGAGCATGGCGGACGAAGCGCATGACTGTAGTAAAAATGTAGTAGTTCTATGCTCAAAACGCGTCAACTGGGATCAGAAGGAGTCATAACGCCCGCCTGTTAACTCGTTGAGAAATCAGGTAGAGTAGAAAATTTTCAAAACCAATCAGATCCTGCCTGTGTTCTTGAAAACCGCTTGCCCGAAAGGGTACCGGGGGTTCGAATCCCTCTCCCTCCGCCATTAATTGTCTTCCAGGGGTCAGAGCACTTCCTAAAGCCATCCTAAAGAAACTTCGCAGAACTTCAGTCAGCGAGTTTTCAGGTCGGTTCAGGAGTTCTCCCTCCGCGATGTTTTCAGGCGGCAAATGAACCTGGGCTGGGCTTGGTGGCGCGCTTGCGGAAGACCACGCGCACCTGCTCGCGCCAGTGCTCATCAACGGCGGCCAGAGTCCATTCGACTTCCGGGGCGAGGAAGCGCAGCAAGGCGTCGGTGGCGGGATGGATGTGCAGGGCAGGGGCCACCAGGATGAGCAGGGGCGCACCAGGAGCCAGTTCGATGCCGGGAAAATAACCGAAGCGGGTAAATTCCCCGCGGGCATGGTGCCAGTGAACGCGCGCCCAGTAGTCCACGCCCTGCAGCGGCAGGTGGATGTCCTCCTCGGCTTTAAGTTCGACGACGGCCAGGCGGCGCTCGCGGGTGGCGGCCAACAGGTCAATCATGGCGCGATCGGCGGCAGAAAAAGCCGGCACTTGCGAATAGACGGGAGCGGCGGCCAGACGCTCATCCAGGCTGCTCACATCCTTCATGGCCAGCGATTCCAGCCAGCGTTCCGGATGCATGCGCCAGCAGGGATGATCGCGCGGGCCGTCGCAGCAGCGCACCTGGCGCAACTGCTGCAGCAGGCTTTGGAATTGGGCGGTGTTCTGGTCACTGAGGGCGGTCTCCGCCGCGCCCGTGCCGAACACGATTTCCTAACGATTGCGAAAACCGTCAGGCGCCACGCGGGCGCGGGCAAACTCCAGGCCGCGCAGCCGGAAGGCAATCTCCGACGAGGAGAGCACGACCACATCCGCCTCCGGGCAAAGCCCTGAAATTCGCTCTATGGAGCCGGCGAAGCGCTGGCGGGCGGCGGCTTGGTCCCAGGAGTGCACCAGACGGGTGGCCAAGTTGCCGCGGTCGGCGGTGTCGAGTTGGGTCAGGCCCTCCTCGCGCTCATCGAATTCATAAAGCTGCCACTTGGCGGCCGCGCGGTCGAGGTGGGCCATGCGCTCGCACACCACCGCCGAGCGCCCTACTGGAGCCAGCAACTTCAGGCCTTCGACCTGCAGATCAGTGAGCGATTCGCGGCAAGCATTGAGCCATAGCATGCCGAAGGTGAGAGCGGCATCCACCGAGGCCTGAGTTTCTTCGGCATTTACGCCGAGGAAGGCAAAGGCCGAACGCCCCCGGCGCAGCACGCCGCGGGCATACACGGGTCCAAAAGAGCGTTCCAGGTCCACCGCCGAGGTCATCTGGGAAAGGGTGAACTCCGGCAGGTGGCGGACCAGGGTCCGGCGCAGACGCTCCTGATAGGCGGCGCGGGAGACCTGCTTGGCGGATGTGCTGCGACGGTCGCGATCGCGGCAGATTTCCAGCTTTGAAGGCCGGGATTGGCCAAAGCGCAAGACAGCGAGGCGCAAGACGTCCCCTTTTTCTTCCGCCTCCACGACGCGGCGCACCGCGTTGCGTTCGTCCGACCAGAGGTGGAGAACACACTTGCCGTGCTCGGCAGAGACGGAATAATGAGCGCGCGCCAGTTCGAAGCTGACAGCGCCATCTTCTACGATGACGGAGTCGCGAGAGTCAGCGAGATATCGCTGCAGGGTGCGGGCGAGAGCATCTGCTTCCACATAGCAATTTTGGCACTCCGAACCCCGAATTTCACCATAGAGACACAGAGGCACGGGGAACCAAGACCAAATTGGGCATAAGGCCTGGCGTTATCCGATGCGATTAATGGAAGTCCGGCAGTTGAATGTTGAGGGCTGGTGGGCCGCAACAAGCCCCTGTGGGATAATGAAGAAGTGGCAGCGCGCTGCGTCCTTGCAGCACCCAGAGCATCCAAATGAATGTGACACTCGACCAGCATAGGTTTTTCTTTGAGCGCTACGGCATGACCGAGCGGGACCTGGAACGCTACCTGTCAGCCGCACTCTCCGCCGGGGGCGAGTACGCCGACCTCTATTTTGAATATCTGACCTCCACCTCGCTGATGGTGGACGAATCCATGGTGAAGACGGCCTCCCAGGGCATTTCCGCGGGTTGCGGAGTGCGGGTGGTGGCGGGTGAGCGTACCGGTTATGCCTACACCGACGACCTGGCTCCGGAAAAGATCCTGCATGCCGCGCACACCGCGGCCCTGATCGCGAGCGGGCCGGCCAAGACGCCGGTGGTGGGCGAACATCGCAAGCCGCCGCGCAGCTTGTACCCGCTGGCGCTGCCCACCACCGACTCCGAAATCAGCAGCAAGGTGAACTTGGTGATGCGGGCGGACCACGCGGCTCGGGCTTATGACCCTCGAGTCCGTGAAGTTCGCGCCAGCTATGGCGACGAGGTGCGTAACATTCTGGTAGTCGGCTCCGACGGCACCCTGGTTGAGGATTCCCAGCCTCTAGCGCGCATGAACGTTTCCTGCATTGCCAAATCGGACGGGAACTCCGCCCGCGGCACCTATGGCGGGGGCGGGCGAGTGACCCTGGACTTTTTCAGCGGCGAGAAAACGCCTGAGTTCTTCGCCGCGGAAGCCGCGCGCCAAAGCATTATTCAACTGGACGCGCGTGAGGCTCCGGCAGGCGAGATGGAAGTGGTGCTGGGCCCGGGCTGGCCCGGCATTCTGCTGCATGAAGCTATCGGGCACGGCCTGGAAGCCGATTTCAACCGCAAGAAGACTTCCGCCTTCGCCGGTCTGTTGGGCAAGCGAGTGGCCAGCGAGAAATGCACGGTGGTGGATAACGGTACCCTGCCCAACCGCCGCGGTTCCATCAACGTGGACGACGAAGGCGCGCCCACGCAAAACACCGTGCTCATCGAAAAAGGCGTGCTCAAGGGCTATTTGAGCGACAAGCTTTCCGCCCGCCTGATGGGCATGGCCGATACCGGCAATGGGCGCCGCGAATCCTACGAGCACATTCCCATGCCGCGCATGACCAATACTTACATGCTGGCGGGCGAGGAAGATCCGCAGGACATTATTCGCTCGGTGAAGAATGGCGTGTACGCGGCCAATTTTGGCGGCGGACAGGTGGACATCACCAACGGGAAATTTGTTTTCTCGGCTTCGGAGGCCTACCTGATCGAAGATGGGCAGATAACCGCGCCGCTGCGCAACACCACGCTGATCGGCAACGGCCCTGATGTGCTGACCCGGGTTTCCATGGTGGGTAACGACCTGAAACTGGATGAAGGCGTGGGCACCTGCGGCAAAGACGGGCAGGCAGTGCCCGTGGGAGTAGGAATTCCCACGCTGAAGGTGGACCGCATTACTGTGGGCGGGACGGCGAAGCGCGAACCGGCCAGGGACTACATGAAATGACGTTGCTTTGCGGGCATGAGCGAGTCGCGGCAGGCGACGAGCGAGAGCCGGCAGGCGTCATCCTGAGCGAAGCGAAGGATCTTGGACACGGCCACCTGTAAGAACCACAAGGTACTTCGCCAGGAGTTCAGGGTGTTGGACTGAAATTAATGATTGACTATCTGCATCTTCCCATTGGTGAGCACTGTCCCGATCTGGTGAACGCGGTGATTGAAGTTCCTCTGGGCGGGGTGAACAAGTACGAGTACGACAAGACACTGCATGTTTTTCGCCTGGATCGCACCCTCTATTCGCCCGTGCATTACCCCGGCGATTACGGCTTCATTCCCAGCACGCTGGCCTCGGATGGAGATCCCCTGGACGTCCTGGTACTGGTAGACAACGCCAGCTTTCCCGGATGCCTGATCGAGGTGCGGCCCGTCGGTGTGCTGGAGATGCTGGACCAGGGCGTGCGCGATGAGAAGGTGCTGGCGGTGGTCAACAACGATCCGCGTTACACCGAGGTGTGCAACTACACCGATATTTACAGTCACATTTTGCGCGAGGTCGAGCATTTTTTTTCGATTTACAAGGACCTGGAAGGGAAGCGCACCAAGGCAATCGCCTGGCACGACGATAACGAGGCGCGGCGAGTGATCGTGGAGAGCCGGGACCGGTTTACCGGCGCGAAAGCGGCGTAAAAACTCAACGCGAGGGCGAGGCGCAGGCGCCAAAAAAAGGACAGATGATTTCACAACCTACCATCACTACTGCTGAAAAAGCTGAACTCAAAGAGATTGCCGCCGATGTTGTTCGCAGGGCTATGGCCGGCGGGGCTACGGCCGCCGAAGCGGTTGTGCGGGAAGGCACTGAGTTCGCCACCGTGGTGCGCCTGGGCCAGGTGGAAACGCTGAAGGAATCGGGCTCACGTGCCATTGGCGTGCGCGTTTTCTTCGGCCAACGCGCGGCCAGCACCTACAGCAGCGATTTTTCTCCACAGGCGCTCGACCACATGGTGAAATCGGCGCTGCAACTGGCGCGAGTTACCTCGGAAGATCCCTACGCGGGAATTCCGGAGCCGGGACAACTGGGGGCAATAGACGGAGACCTCGACCTCTATTACGAAGACGTGTTCTCACTGTCCACCGAAGAACGCATCGCCTATGCGCGGCGCTGCGAGAAAGGGGCCATGGATGTGGATACCCGCATCCGCAACTCGGAGGGCGGCTCCTTCGACGCGGCTACCGGGCGCAAGGTGCTGGCCAATTCGCACGGCTTTGTGGGCGAATACCAGCGTTCTTACTGCTCGGTGGCGGCGGTGCCCATCGCCCAGGCGGACGACGGCGCCATGCAGCGCGACTACTGGTATTCGGTGGCCCGCAGCCTGAGCCGGCTGGAATCGCCGGAGCAGGTGGGGCGCATCGCCGCCGAGCGCACGCTGCGCCGCTTGGGCGCCCGCAAGGCGCGCACCGCCAAAGTACCGGTGGTGCTCGATCCCATGGTGTCGCGCTCCATGCTGGACCACATTTTTGAAGGCGTGAACGGCGATTCTGTTTACCGCGGCGCTTCATTTCTGGCCGGCAAGCTGGGGCAGAAAGTAGCCGGGGACAACGTAACCATCGTGGATGACGGCACCATGCCTGGCGGCTTCGGGACCAGCCCCTTTGACAGCGAGGGCGTACCTGCGCGGCGCACCCTGGTAATTGACCGTGGAATTCTGAATTCCTACCTGCTGAACACCTACACCGCCAGGAAACTCAGCTTGCAGACTACGGGCAATGCTGCCCGCGGGCTGGCCGGAAACCCCGGCATTGGGCCGGGCAACTTCTTTCTGCAGCCGGGCAGCCGCTCGCCCAAGCAGATGCTGGCCGACATTGAAGAAGGTTTGTATGTCACCGAGTTTCTCGGTTTCGGCGTGAACATGGTCACCGGCGACTACTCGCGCGGGGCCAGCGGGCTCTGGATATCAAAAGGCGAGCTCACCTATCCGGTGGAGGAAATCACGGTGGCCGGTAACCTGAAAGATGTGTTCTTCAATATCAGCGAAATCGGGAGCGACCTGGAATTTCGAGGCTCGGTAGCGTGTCCGACCATCCGCATTGACGGCATGACCGTGGCCGGAGAGTAGAGTTTAAGCTTTCAAGTTTCCGACGCTGGTCCTCCTGGCCGAGTTCCCGCCCTATGCAGAACCAGCCTGCCCGCAGGTGAGCAAACCCCGACCTACTGCCTACATCCAATGCCTTGTTGGCGCAGTCATTAATGGCCCGCGGGCTGATCCGCCGGTTATTGATGTCAACTAGAGCCTGGGAGTTGATGGATGGCAACAAACCCGCAGTATCCGGAGCAGAAGAGACCACACCTGCATCCGAGATTGCAAACGCCGCCTAAGCGGAGCTTTCCCTGGCCGCTGATCGCGATCATCATCGCCGCCGCCATTCTGGCAGCGCTGATCTGGTGGCTGCCACAAACGCCCAAGAAGCAGCTGCCTCCCAATGCGGCAGCGGTGCCAGCGCAGCCCACCGGCGACCAGATTCAGCTCACGAATTTGAAGATGACACCTTCCACCGTGGGCAGCGCGTTCTACGTGGAAGGCATGCTTTACAACAACGGCAACTCCGACATCACCGGGGTACAAGTGCAGGCCCAATTCCACGGCATCAATGGGCAGGTGCTGGAAACGCAGACGCGCCCGATGGAAGCCATGGTGGGCAACTCCGCAACCGAGGCGCAAAATCTCACTCAGGCTCCCATCAAGCCCAATCAATCGCGCCCGGTGCGCGTTTACTTCGACCACCATCCCGCGGGCTGGAACAAGCAAATGCCCGACCTGAAGGTCACAACGGTGACAGCGCACGCACCCTAGCCCCAAGGGTGAAAGGTTTTTCGTGGACACGTGAAGTCGAAGCCGTGTCCATCCCGGGACCCCACCGCCGCTTTTACCGGGTTCGGTGGGGTGAGATTGGCCCGGCAGTTCTGCTGCCGGGCCTTTTTATTGAAATTTGGCTTCACACCTGGGCAGGACGAAATTTGCGCACATCCGCTGTTATCAATGGCCAAGTGGTTGAGGAGTACAATTCCGCCATGGGTGGGCTGATAGAGCCGCAGCCGGCGCGGCAGGACGAAAGCGGGCGCATCTGGACATTTGTCGGGCTGGGCGTAGCCATCGTGCTGATTGTAGTGGCTGTGCTGGCCATTATCGGGCGCAGCGGACGTGCCACTCCTAAGCAGCCTCCCGCTTATGCCTCCAAGCTGCAGCTCACCGATTTGAAAATGACACCTTCCACCGTGGGCAGCGCGTTCTACGTGGAAGGCATGCTTTACAACAACGGCAACTCCGACATCACCGGGGTACAAGTGCAGGCCCAATTTCACGGCGCCAACGGGCAGGTACTGGAAACGCAGACGCACCCGATGGAAGGCATGGTGGGCAACTCCGCAATTGAAACGCAAAATCTCACTCAGGCTCCCATCAAGCCCAATCAATCGCGCCCGGTGCGCGTTTACTTCGATCACTATCCCGCGGGCTGGAATAAGCAAATGCCCGACCTGAAGGTCACTACGGTGGCAGCGCACGCGCCCTAGCCGCAAGGGGGAAGGGTTTTTCGTGGACACGTGAAGTCGAGGCCGTGTCCATCCCGGGACCCCACCGCCGCTTTTACCGGGTTCGGTGGGGTGAGATTGGCCCGGCAGTTCTGCTGCCGGGCCTTTTTATTGAAATTGGGCCGATTTACGCACATCCACGGTTATCAATGCCCAAGCGGTTGAGGAGTACAATTCCGGCATGGGTGGGCTGATAGAGCCGCAGCCGGCGCAGCAGGACGAAAGCGGCCGCATCTGGACGTTTGTCGGGCTGGGCGTAGCCATCGTGCTGATTGTGGTGGCTGTGCTGGCCATTATCGGGCGCAGCGGACGTACCTCGCCTAAGCAGCCTCCCGCTTATGCCTCCAGGCTGCAGCTCACCGATCTGAAAATGAGCTCAGCCGAGAATTTTGTAGGCGCCACCGTCACCTACCTGGACGGGAAGATTACCAACTCGGGGGATCGGATCGCGACGCGTGCGGTTGTGGAAGCCACCTTTATGAACAGCCTTGGCCAGGTGGTGCAGCGCGAAACCCTGCCCATGCACGTGCTCACCACCAGCACCTCAGGCGGAATTTATACCGACGTGGTAGACCTGAGCGCTGCGCCCCTTGCGCCCGGCCAGAGCCGTCCCTTCCGGCTCACCCTGGAGCACATCTCCGCTGACTGGAACCACGCCGCACCCGGCCTGAAGGTTGTGGACGTGGCGACGAAGTAGCACTCAGGCTCAAGCCCGAACCCCTGGCGCCGGAGTCATCCTGAGCGGCTTCCGCCAGGAAAGATCTTGCCTGCAGCGGCGAGCAATGTGCTGGCGCGCGCGAGCCCCGGGCCAAAAGCTCCTCAGCATGACGCCCAAATTGGCTGAATGCTGACGACTGGGTGCTGATTGTTACAATATCCCCATGCCCGAAATCAAGGCCGTGCGGCTGACCGAGACGGTCAAAGCCGCGGGTTGAGCTTCCAAGCTGAGTCCGGCGGCGCTGGACGCGGTGCTTGGGAAATTAGCCCGGCAACAGGACGCGAACGTGCTGGTCGGTTTTGATAAAGCCGACGACGCCGGCGTGTACCAAATCGCCCCTGATACCGCATTGGTACAGACGGTGGACTTCTTCACGCCGGTGGTGGACGATCCCTACACCTTCGGGCAAATCGCCGCCGTCAACTCCCTGAGCGACGTTTACGCCATGGGCGGCCGGCCCCGCACTGCTCTTGCCCTGGTCTGCTTCCCGGAAAAAGGTGACATGGAAATCCTGGAGCGCATTCTCGC
>DATJEH010000107.1:0-6091 GCA_035496875.1 Terriglobales bacterium
GATCAGAGCCTGTTGCGGGCTGCAGCCGGAGCAGGAGTTCCACCTGATCGCCCCTTTGTCCACCATGATGGCAAACGTGAAACCGCTGTGGGTTTCCGCTTCGTGCATCATCAGCTGCGTAGCCTGGTCAATGCTGTTGCCTGAGCCGTACCAGTCCACGACTATGCCATTGATGCCGCGGCTCATCATGTCAACCACTTGCCGGTGGGCCTGCGCCGGATCGGTGGAGCTGTAGCCGATGTTCATGTGGTTGGAGCTGCCAAACCAGCCCATCCAGTGAGCATAGACCTTGGTTGAATTGGCGGCATACAGCAGGCCGTGAATGTTGATCTTGCTCACATTGCCGGCTCCCGAATTGCCGTTGGTTTGCGTGCTGAAGCTATTGGCTGTGCTCGTGTTATTGGCGGTTTCCACCGCTAGAGTAGTGGTGGGTTGAATTCTTATTGTACCGGCTTGAGCCATGTTCACCAGCAGGAAAGCAGTGCTTACCGTGAGCACCAGGGTGCGACGCATGCTACACCTCCAGCAGGCCCGAAATGCAAGCGGCTGCGTAACCTGTGGGTTGGGACAATGCGACTCGTGAGCAGCCCAAGCTGGAAACTAAAGCTACTTACGTTGGCGCGGACCGGATGTGACCGCCGTCACTTGCGTGTGTGACCACGCTGCGGCCGGTGCGCTCTTATTCCCTCCCGTTTTGCGAAGGGAACTGCGGGCGGGCGGCTCGCGTATGTGGTGATAGACTGGCGTTTAGCGGAGGCGTCGCGGCATGGACCTTATCGCTTTTTTCTTTCCCTTCCTGTTCGGGCCATTCTTCGGCTTCGGTTTTTTGATTTATTTCACGCCCACGATTGTGGCCCTGGTGCGGCGCAAGCGGAACACGCTTTCCATTTTCCTGTTAAACCTGTTCCTGGGCTGGACCTTGATCGGCTGGATTGTTGCGCTGGTCTGGGCGAGCACAGTGGATGTTCCTGCGCCGGCGCGCTAGGAACCGCGGCCACCGAACCAGGCAATTCCGGGCGGCTTCTGGTTGCTCACTCTTCCATGTGTCGGGCATCACCGCAACCCAGCCGCCAAGGGGCGACCATGAAGATGAGCCGGGCGCGACCCACGGGCTGAAAACCAGGACGAGCGAACCTGCTCACCTTCGGTTCGAACGAACCGACGGTCCGTGTGCCGCGCCCGGCATTTCCCCGAGAGGATACGAGCATGGCACAAACCGCCTTCGCCAATGCTGCTGATGTGGAAACTGAACGTTTGAAGACCGCAGTTGCCGACGCCCTGGAGGATGGAGTGCACGCCGCACGCCGCGCCATGAAGCACGGCCTGTCCGTAGCCGAAGACATCATGGACGACGCCACTCACGAAGTAAAGCGCCACCCGTTGCAGGCGGTGGCTACCACTTCCGTACTATCCTTTACGGCCGGAGTACTGGTGGGCTGGGTCATATTCGGGCTAAGAAAACGCTGACCGCCCAGAACTTGTCGTCCGCAACTTGGGCCCGTCGGAAACGCAGGTTGAAATGCACCCGGTAACCAGCGTCCGGTGGCGCTGCGGTTTTGTGCGCCGCCCCGGCCAATCAGCGCTAAGCTAATCGAGAAGGAGTTGGGAAATGCCCATCAGATCCGCAACCAAGCCGCCACACACTCCTGATTCAGCGCAAGCCATCGAACACCTCAGCCGGGCCCGCCAGGTGCTGAAGAGCCTGCGCGAAAAACTGGAAAGTGCCGAGCACCACTCCCAGCTGGATGAGGCGATCACGAAGGTAGAACTGGCTCTGAGCGCGTTGACCATCCAAACCGGCGGCTTCCTCTAAAGGCACAGGCGGCAGCTTCCCCCTGGCCGCTGTCTGCGGGTGGAGGACAAATCCATGGAAGTCACATTCACCCCGGAAGAGCACGAATTAATCACCGAAATCCTGGAAGAACACCATCGCGAATTGCTGCGTGAGATCTGCCGTACCGAGCATCGCGAGTTCAAGGCGGTGCTGCGCCGCCGCGAAGAAATGGTCCAGGGCATGCTCAACAAGCTGGCCAAGTACGCCTCGGCGGCGTGAGCATCATGCCGGCGATTCAGGTTTAGAACGCCCGGCTCACGGCCATCAAGGTGAGGTCATCGCTTAGCGCGGCAGTGCCGCGAAATGTATCCAGGTCCTTCCGGCAGGCGCCCACCAGGATTTTCGGCTCCGCTCCGCAATCAGTCGCCAGCCGGCGCAAGCGCTCCACCCCGTAAGCCGTCCCAAAACTATCCTCCGCTTCCGTCAGGCCGTCGGTATAAAGCAGCAGGCTCTCGCCCGGCCGCAAATGCACTCGCGAGAGGGCAAATTCCTGGCTGCAGAACATGCCCAGGGGCAGGCCGGTGGAGGCGACTTCCGCCACCCCGCCGCCATGGATGTGCAGGCACGGCAGGTGGCCGGCGTTGCAGAGTTCGACCTCGCCGGCGGCCCGCGCGTGGCCACACACCAGGGTCGCGTAGTGAGTGGACAGGGTGGTTTCGCAGAAAGCGCGGCTGGCCTGAGTAACCAGTTCGCCCAGGGGCAGGCCGGCGGAGATAAGGGCGCGGAACAGGGCGTGCAGATTGGCCATCAACATGGCGGCGGCGATGCCTTTGCCGGAAACATCGCCCAGCATGAAGTACAAGCCGCGATCGGCGGCATCCACGACGTCGCAATAATCGCCGCTGACCAGGCCGGCCGGCTGATAATGATAAGCAATCTCCCAGGGGCCAAAGCGGGAGTCGGCTTTGGGCAGCAGCCCGCTCTGAATCTGGCGCGCCAGCCGCAAGTCGTGCTCCAGCGCCCGCTGGTCCGCAGGGGTGAGGTGATCGAGACAGAAGCAGGCAAGCGGGTCGGCGGCCAACCGCTCTGGTTCAATGGCGTCATGGCAGACCTGGCAAAGTCCATAGGTTCCGCTGTCCATGCGTTCCAGGGCCTGGTCCACCTGCTGCAGCAAATCAATCACTTTCGCGCCCGGAGACAAGCCGGTGATGGATCTTTGTAGCGTATGCCGCCGATTCAAGAGTTTTTCACGCAAGACGGGGTCGAAGGAGGTGGCCATTTCTTCTCCAGTAACGCCCCCAGCATACGTGAAATGATTTGGCATCGGCCATCCGAAGCTTGCGCCCTATTGCCGGCAGAAAGCAAAAATGGGCAGGATTTAGGGCGAATCTGCTGTGATGTGACCAAAGTGCGGTCCCCGGCGCCGACTTCGCCATTTTGCGCGCGACCGCCGCGGTATCGGTCCTATGACCTTCTGAACCGAGGAGTTGCGGGCGAGCCCGCTTTCCCAACCATCCGGGAAGGGAGGGCCGCCGGTTACTTCAGTTACTTTCGCCTGTTTCCCCAGCAAAAATACAATTCATGCTGAGAAAGTGCTTTGGCCGGAACTGGTTATGGTGCCTCCGCCGAACACTGAATGTCCTTTTCGGTGAAATGAGGACGATTGTCCCAACACACCATAATGCGGCGCTCGACTCGGATTCGGTGGCAAATCCCGATCCAGATCACGAGTGTTGATCCTCGTTTTCCATTTAATGAAACTTGCGAAACCGTGGCCGTGAATGCGCACGGCTGTGGAGTGATTTGTGACCGTACTCTGGAGAAGGGCACGCCGGTGAAAGTGGGATTGTTGCCCGAAAATCGCGAGGTCATGGCGCACATTGCCGACGTGGTAAAGCTGGGAGAGGACGGGCGCGCCTGGCTGTTGGGAGTGCAACTGGACGTGCCGGGCAACGTTTGGGGAGTGCGCAATCCACCCCATGACTGGGAAAAATCAATTGCCGGTCAGGGGGAGAAGGCGGCTCCACTCGCTGCCAGCGCTGCCGCCGGGGCCGGGGCTTCAGGCGTGGCCGCTTCCACAGCAACGCTGGCGGCGCCGGAATTCTCCATTGTGAATCCCGCGCCGCCGGCAAGCGCTCCAGTTGCCACGCAAAGCGCGGCTGTCGCCCCGCCTCCAAAAATTGATGTAGCCAAGCCGGCAACCGCGGGCCACGACAATGGTGGCTCCGGACAGCGCGCTTCCGAGTCGGAACGAAGCAATGGCGCGCCAACCGGCGGAAGAGTGGCTTACACCGTACGCGATCGCGACTGGGTGGAACTGCGCCGGCAGATGGAAGAACACCTGCAAGATCTGATGTGGCAGGTGGACGACCAGGTCGAAACCAAGCTGGAACAATGGAAAGAGCAGATGGTGGATGCGGAGGCGCGGCTGGAGTCGCTCTGCCAGCTGCAGGACCGGCTGCAAGCTCACGTCACTGTGCTCAGCGAGATCGTCAAAGAAAAAGTTAAGCCGGAGGCAGACAGCAGCAGCCCAGCGGGAGTTTCGGACGGCTCGTCCCAGGCTCAAGCCGGCGACTCCGGGCAGGCGGCAGCGAGTGCGGCCCAGGTGGAGGAAATCCGGCAGCTGCAGCAATGGATGCAGTCGCTCATTCATCTGGTCCCGCAGGCGGTGGAGCAGCATGCCAACGAGGCGGTGGGAGCAGCGGAACAGAGACTGCACGCGCAAGCCGAAGAACAGTTTGAAGGCCTGCGAAAGCAGATGGCAGAGCTGCAGGAGCGTCTGCAGGAGGCAACAGCAACCCAGTCCTCCGCTGCGCAGCAGGGTCTGGCGGAAGAGGAAAGGCGCAAGGCGTCAGAAGATGCTTTGCAGGCCGCCGGCGAAGAAATTCGGGCATCTCTGCAGCGCTCCCTGCGCGAGCAGACAGAAAAACTGCAGGACCAGCTTAAGCAGGCACAACAAGCGGCACAGGATGAGGCCGAGCGGCTGCGCAAGCTGCAGGAAGAGGCGGCGGCGCAGACCAATCAACGTTCGGCTGACGCCAGTGAACACGCGGAGAAGCTCAAGGCGGCGCAAAGCAGCGTGCGCGAAATCGGCGATCAGTTGCGGGCCGAGTTACGCGCCACCCTGCAGGCGGAGCTGGAGGCCCAGAAGCAGCAAATGCAGCAAGCCGCAGCGGCGGTGGAGGAGAAATCCAGCCGTCTGCAAGCTCAGATCAGCGAACTCAGCGCCAGCAGCGAGGAAGCGCGCCGCGCGCGCGAGTCGCTGGAGTCCATGGTGGCATCGTTGACCCAGGCGGCCAGCCAGCAGATCAAGGAAGATGTAGCCACCGGGCTGCAAAGGTTCACCAGCGAAGTGCAGCAGGAAGCCGAGCGCCGGGAAAAGGAAATCGGCGAGAAGGTGGGAGAGGCACAGCGCCTCGCGGCCACCGCGCAGGATCAGCTGCGGCAAATAACCGTGCAGTCGGTCGAACTCTCTGCCCGGCTGGAACAGGGAGAGCGCAATCGCGAATCCCTGCAAGAACAGCTGGAATCCGCCATCTCGGCGGCTGAGCAGAGAGTGGAGAGCAGCGCCGCCGGGCTTCTGCAACGGGTGGGCAGTCAGTCTGATGAACAGATCCAGCGCCTGGAAGAGCAGGTGAGCGCGCAGCAGAAAAGGCTGGACGAACTTACCCAGCAACGGCAACAAGAGCTGCGGTCCGCTCTCGACGTGCACATGGCGGAATTGCGCAATTCCTCAGAGAGCATGCTGCGTAAGGTAAGCGATGAGCTGCGCGGGTCACTTAATAGCCATCTGAAGGAGGAATTCGCCAGCCAGCGCCACATCTGGGAGAAGCAGAGAGAGGCCAGCCAGGCGGAAAAGGCATGGGTGGAGACCCGGGCCAACGAGCTGGCGGGACGCTGGGAGGCAAGGCTGCAGGGCTACATTGAGCGTGCTACCGGCGAAGCGGTGAATAAGCTGCGCACGGATGTGGAGAGGGCGGCAGCCGTCATCATCCGCGAGCAAATGGAGGCTGTGGAGAAGCGGCTCAGCGGGTCGCTGGAGCCGCTGCTGGCGCGCGCCGAGAACAGCAACCACGGTCTGGAGAAGCTGCTGGCTTCAGTTCAACAGGAAACACAGCGCGCGGAGGCGGAGAACGCTGCCTTCCAGCGCCAGCGAGATGGCGCCCAGGACTGGATGGAAAAGCAGATGGAGCGACTGCGGCAGGCGGTGCACGACGCTGTGGTCGAGACCAGCGGGGAAATCAAGGGCCGCATCCACATGGCGGTGGAGATGGCGCGCGAACCCATCGAGCAGCGCAGCCGGGAAGCCCAGCGCCA
>DATJEH010000108.1:0-45079 GCA_035496875.1 Terriglobales bacterium
GCCACGGTCACCAGTCCGGCTCCGGCGCGCAGCGCCGCCATGCCCGCCATTCCGGCAGCGCCTGCCTTGCCCAGCGAGCCGCCAATCACCAGCACGTGGCCGTACATGCCCTTGTTGGAGTCGCGCGGACGCGGCGCCGCCATTTCGGCGATGTCGCGCGGGGTGATCAGTTCCAGGTTCAGAGATGACTGGATCGCTTCCTCGGGCGAGCCGATGGGAGCGATTACCACCTGCCCCATCACCAGCGGACTGAAAACGTGAGCCGGGCGTGGCGCGGTAAAGGTTACGGTGGCGCAGGCGGGCACCACAGGGCCGGCGGAGGCGCCGTCCATGGCATCGGCATCCAGGCCGGAAGGAATATCTACCGCCACGATAGGCACGCGCGCTTGGGTGAAATGCTGGATGACCTCACCGTAGAGTCCGGTCACCGGCGGACGGAAGCCGGTGCCCAGCACCGCGTCCAGCAGCAGGTCACAGTCAAAGACCGCCTGCGCGGCCGGTGCCTTAAATTCCTCCGAAGTCCGCGCCAGCACCGGCTTGAGCGGCAGTTTGCGGAACATGGTGTCGGCGTCGCCGCGCAGTTCGCCTGGGTCGCACAACAGCAGCAGGCGCACTTCCCTGCCCGCTTCCGCAAGCTTGCGCGCCGCCACAAAGCCATCGCCGCCATTGTTGCCTTTGCCGCAAACCACGCCCACGCGGCGCGCGCCAGGATAGTCTCCGAGCACGAAATCAGCCACCGCGGTGCCGGCATTTTCCATCAGCAGCAGCGAAGGCACGCCCAAGCGCTCGCAGGTGGCGCGGTCAATGGCGCGCATTTCGGCGGCGGTAACGATTTTCATGAGCGCAGGTTGGCGGTGGCTTCGAGCTTGCGCAGCCCGGCCGGCTCGCCCATGGCGATGAGGTAATCGCCCGATTCGATGCGGTCCTCGGGCGCGGGACTGAAGCGCATTTCCTGGCCAGGGTGTTTGATAGCGAGCACAATCACGCCCAAATCCTGGCGGATCTTCGAGCCCTCGATGGTCTTTCCGGCAAAGGGCGAACCCTGGTCAACGAAGATTTCTTCGATCTCCAGGCCCATTTTGCCGTGGCGCACGGTAGCGATGTCGAGGAAGTCGAGAACGTTGGGCCGCAGAAACGATTGCGCGATGCGGTGGCCGGCAAACACATAAGGCGAAATCACCGAATCGGCGCCGGCGGTGAGCAGATGCTTTTCCGCATCTTCTTCGCTGGCACGGGCGATGATTTTCAATTGCGGATTCAGGGCGCGCGCCGTGAGCACAATGTAGATGTTGGTGGCATCGGTGGTGGTAGCGGCTACCAGTCCACGGGCGTACTCGATGCGTGCCTGGCGCAGGGTCGCCTCCTGGGTGGCGTCGCCCACAATGGTGTGAAACTCTTCGCCGTAGCGCTGTGCCTTGCCTTCGTTCTGCTCGATCACCAGGAAGGGCGCAGGCTTGCGCGCGAGTTCGCGCGCGGCGCTGCGGCCCACGCGTCCGACGCCGCAGATGATGAAGTGATCGGTAAGCCGGCTGATCTCGCGTTCCATGCGGCGCCTGCCGAGGAAGTTACCCAGTTCGAATTCTAGCAAAGCCTGGGTCAGCGACCCGATGCCCAGAAATACCAGCGAAACGCCGGTGATGATCAGGAAGAGGTTGAAGATGCGGCCGGCGTGGGAGAGAGGATGAATTTCCTGGTAGCCGATGGTTGTAAGCGTGGTCACCACCATGTAGAGACCATCGAACCAGGGCCAGCCTTCGATAAAGTGAAAGCCAGCCACACCCAGGAGCATGACGATCAGCAGCCCCAGGCCAATCAGTTTCAGATTGTGAAAAGCGCGCAAGGCGGTGGTCAGTGGCCAGTGGCCGGCTCCTGCCCTCAATTTCACCACACTTGCGAATAGGAAAGTAAAGAGTTTGTGGCGTGGCGCCCTACCGGCGCTCGGTGTAGCCGGCTCCCACCGGAGGGCCGGAAACCGGCGTCCCGCTCTGCTGCACCTTGCTGTGCCGCCGGCTGTAGGTGAAATAAATCACCATGCCGATGATCAGCCACACGATAAGCCGGAGCCAGGTGTCCAGGGGCAGGCTGACCATCATGAGCCCGGAAATAACGATGCCCAGGATGGGCACAAGGGGCACCCAGGGGGTGCGGAAGGGGCGCGGCACTTCGGGCCGGGTGCGGCGCAGCACCCAAATCCCGGCGCACACGATGATGAACGCCAGCAGGGTACCAATGCTGACCAACTCACCCAGTACCGAAATAGGAATCAGGGCCGCGAATATGGCTACGAAGACGCCCACAAAGATGGAAGAGATGTAAGGCGTACGGAAGCGCGGGTGCACAGCGCTGGCCCACTTGGGGAGCAGGCCATCGTGCGACATGGTGTAGAAAATGCGCGACTGGCCCAGCAACATCACCACCATGGTGCTGCTCAGGCCGCAGATGGCGCCCAACTTCACCAGCAGGCTGCCCCAGCGCACGCCGGTCATATCAATGCCGATGGCGATAGGATCGGGCACGTTCAGGTTGGTGTACTTCACCAATCCGGTGAGCACACCCGCTACCAGGATGTAGAGGATGGTGCAAATGACCAGCGAACCCAGGATGCCAATGGGCATGTCGCGCTTGGGGTTCTTGGTTTCCTGGGCCGCGGTGGAGACGGCATCGAATCCGATGTAGGCGAAGAAAATTACGCCCGCGGCCCGGAAAATGCCGCTAGTGCCAAACTCGCCGAAGCCGCCTTTGTTCGGAGGAATAAAGGGGTGCCAGTTGGCGGAAGCTTCCGCCATGTGGCCGACTATGTAATTGATCCCCAGGCCAAGGAACACCAGCAGCACGCAGACCTTCACGATCACGATCAAGGAGTTCAGATTGGCTGACTCCTTGATGCCGATCACCAGCACCACGGTGACCAGCGCAATGCCAAGGAAGCCGAAGAGATTAAATAGCGAGGTCTGATGCGGCAGGGTGCTGGGATCAATGTGATGCAGAGCCAGCGCCTTGGAAACACGGTTCAGGTTTTCCCAGTGCCCGTTGTAGAGCACGAATGGCGTGCCCGGAGCGCCGGCCAGCTTGGGGCTGAGGCGGATGCCGAAGTCCTGCAGAAAACTAAGCACATAACCGCTCCACCCGGAGGCCACAGTGGCGGCGCCGAAGGCATACTCCAGGATCAGGTCCCAGCCAATGATCCAGGCGAAAATCTCACCCAGAGTGGCGTAGCCGTAAGTGTAGGCCGAGCCGGCGATGGGAATCATGGCGGCGAACTCGGCGTAGCAGAGGCCGGCGAAAACGCAGCCAATCCCGGCAACGATAAAGGAAAGAACGATGGAGGGCCCGGCGTACATGGCCGAGGCCGCTCCCGTCAGAACGAAAATGCCGGTGCCGATAATAGCGCCGATTCCCAGGGCAATCAGGTTGCCCGGTCCCAGGGCGCGCTTCAGGCAGTGCTCGCCGGTTTCGTAGGCTTCCGCCATAACCACATCTAGCGGCTTGGTTTTCAGTAAATTAGACATCCATCGCTCTCTTCTTGCAGGATTTACGCTTGCGCCGCCGAGATGGTTCGGTTCAGCCGCGACCACAGCAGGTAAACCGGAATTCCGATGAGCACGATAATCAGGCCCGGCCAAGTGAACTGAGGCTTGTACCGTAATAGTACGACATCAATAAACACGGCAAAAACTATATAAATAGCGGGCAGGATGGGATAGCCAATGGCGCGGTAGGGGCGCTCAGCCTGGGGATGCTTCCGGCGCAGCACAAAGAGGCCCCCAATGGTCAGAATGTAAAAGACCAGCACCGCGAAAATAATATAGTCCAGCAGTTGGTTGTAACTGCCGGAAAGACAGAGGATGCAGGTCCAGACCATCTGCACCATGAGGGAGGCGACCGGGGTCTTGTATTTGGGGTGCAGGTTGGCCACCTTGCGGAAGAACAGCTTATCCTTGGCCATGGCGTAATAGACGCGAGCGCCGGCCAGGATCAGCCCGTTGTTGCAGCCGAAGCTGGAGAGCAGAATGGCGATGGCCATGGCCGCACCGCCCATCTGGCCGAACATCTGGAACATCACCGCGCTGCCCACGCGGTCCTCGGCGGCGTACTTAATGCCCCGGGCGAGGGTGGTCAGGCCAGCGGGGTCGCCGTTCAGCGGCAACACCATCAGGTAAATGAAATTGGCGGCGATATAGAGCAGGATGACCACACCCGTGCCCAAGGCCAGCGAGAGAGGCAGGTTGCGGCTGGGATTCTTGACCTCGCCGGCGGTGAAGGTCACGTTATTCCAGGCGTCAGCGGAGAACAGCGAGCCCACCTGGGCGACCGCGATGATGGTCAGCGTGCCCACGATGGCCACCGGGCCTCCTACCCCAACCTGTACCGCATGATGGGCGTGCCAGCCGGCGTTGCGCCAGAAATCAGTGAAGTTGGCGGCTATAGCTGTGGCGTTGCGCCCGATCGCCAGGCCCAGTACCACCAAGCCAAACAGCGCCGAGGCCTTAGCGATGGTAAACACGTTCTGAATGAGGGCGCCGGTCTTCAGTCCAAAGATGTTCACCACCGATAGAAACACAATGATGGCAATGGCGACCAGGTTCTGGGTGTTGAGGCCGACATCCATGTTGCCCAGCACCATAGGGCCCACTGGGATGGGCGGCACCTTGGCGATGTGCACAATCCAGTGAGCGGAGGAAATAGACGGAAAGAAGTAGCCCAGGAACTTGCCGAAGGCGACGCCAACCGCGGCGATGGTTCCCGTCTGGATAACCAGGAAGAGAGTCCATCCGTAGAGGAAGCCCCAGAGCGGGCCCAGAGACTCCCGCAGGTAGACGTATTGGCCGCCGGCGCGGGGCATCATGGCCGCCAGTTCGCCGTAACAGAGCGCCCCGGTGATGGTCATGAAGCCGGTGACCACCCAAGCCAGAATGAGCAGGCCGGGCGAGTTCACTTCCCGGCCAATCTCGGCGGAGACAATGAAGATGCCCGAACCGATCATGGAGCCCATGACCAGGGTGGTGGCGCTGGTCAGGCCCAGGCCTTTGACCAGTTCCTTATCCTGGTGTGTGGAGGTCTCCCACTCGGTAACGGCCGGGGTCTGCGGCCCGGAATTCCGGATGTCAGTGCTCAGAAGTTACCCCGTAGCGCGGCGCCGGCGTCTCGACCCTTGCCCAAGTCCGATTGCAGCGGCACATAGCGCGGCCATGACTTTACCCTAACCGGCGCAAAAATTCTTCTGCTGACTTGCGGGGAGTGTCCAGAAGGTCAGAAATAACCGCGACAGCATCAGCCCCAGCCTCCAATACCTGGCGGCAGTTCTCGCGGGTGACGCCGCCAATGGCTACCAGGGGCTTGCGAGTCAAATTTCGCGCCACTCGCACCCCTTGCAGCCCGATCGCGGGGTCGGGATTGGCCTTGCTCGAGGTGGGAAATACTGGTCCCACCGCAACGTAGTCGGCGGAGGTAGCGGCCGCCGCCTCCACCTGCTCCGGTACATGGGTGGAGACCCCCACCCAGAGTTGATCGCCCAGCACACGCCGCGCGCCCTCCACGGACAAGTCCTCCTGGCCCACATGCACGCCGTCAAAGCCCGCAGCCAGGCAGAGATCGGCGCGGTCGTTGATGATCAGGCGCACGTCCTGCAGTTGGCGGCGCAATTCCCGGGCCTGGCTCAGCATCTGGCGGGCATTGCCGCTCTTATTTCTGTATTGAAAGAGAGCAACGCCGGCAGCCCGCAGTTCCCCGGCAAAGGCCAGCAGGGCGGCCGCGTCGGGGAAGAAAACTGCGTCAATAATGGCGTAGAGGCGCGGCAGCATAAGAACCAGGGTTGGGCGCTGGGAGTCAGGCGTTGACCGTGAGTCCTGGCCCAAACGGTTTCAGTTTATAAGAAGCTTGCCTAAGCGGTGGAAGGGATACATGGCGTGGCGCCCTGGCTCAGCAGCCAAGGCACTCCGAAGTCTTTTCCGTTGGCTTCGTATCGGTGGAGGGCTTGGCGGGGCGGGTGGTGTCGGCAACCTGTTCTGTCCGAGTCCGGGCAGGCGGCTTTGATTTTTCGCCGGTGCGGCTTTCGAGTTCGGATAAGGCCAGGAGCTGCTTGATTATGTCGCCTTTCTGCAACTTCTCTGTTTCCGGGGGATCGCCCGTGAATAGTTTCAACAAGATAGCGAACATAGCCAGGGCGGTGACGGCTCCGACGACGATGATGGTAATCATTTCCGTTCCTGGTGGCGCGTTGCGGCGAGCAATGACTCAAGAACAGGAATTGTGCCTCCGCCTGGGTGGGCAACATAGGTTACCGAGGTACGGGGGTATTTCTATTCTGTGCAACGCCCGGGTGGCCGATTCGGGGGCCAAACTTTTGGCACCGGAAATCGCTGCCGCCGCCCGACTCCCGACTACTTGCTGGCCTCTTCCTTTTTCCCTGCGTTGAGGAACTGCCCCAGGAAGTTGGTATGGAAGCGGCCAGCGCGGAAATCGTCATTGGCCAGCAGCCGCCGGTGCAGGGGAATGGTGGTGTAAACGCCCTCGACTATGAACATCTCCAGGGCCCGCGCCATGCGGGAAATGGCCTCCGAGCGGTCCTTGCCGCGCACAATCAACTTGGCGATCAGGGAGTCGTAATAGGGTGGAATCACGCCTTCGGCATAGGCTGCCGTATCCACCCGCACGCCGGTCCCGCCCGGGGGATGAAAGGCAGTGATCTTGCCCGCGGATGGCGTGAATTTTTCGGGATGCTCGGCATTAATACGGCATTCGATGGCGTGGCCGCGGGTCAGCACCTTGCCCTGCAGCACCTCATCCATGCGCCCCCCCGCCGCCAGCAGGATCTGGCTCTTCACCAGGTCAACGTCGGTGACCATTTCGGTGACCGGGTGTTCCACCTGGATGCGGGTGTTCATCTCGATGAAGTAGAGGCTGCGGTCCTCATCCATCAGGAACTCGACGGTGCCGGCGTTGACGTAGCCGATTTTCGACAAGGTAGCGCCCAGCATGGAGCCGATGCGTTCGCGCAGTTCGGGCGTCATCTGGGTGGAGGGCGACTCTTCCAGAAGTTTCTGGTGGCGGCGCTGAATGCTGCACTCGCGCTCCCCCAGGCTGATGACCTTGCCGTAGGAGTCTCCCAGCACCTGAAACTCGATGTGGCGCGGCCGCTCCAGAAATTTCTCCAGGTAGAGGTCGCCGTTGCCGAAAGCAGCGGCCGCTTCCGACTGGGCGGCGCGGAACAGGTTGGGCAGTTCCTCCGGGCTGCGGATAATGCGCATGCCGCGCCCGCCGCCGCCCGCGGATGCCTTCACAATCACGGGGTAGCCGATTTGCCGGGCCCACTCCTGGGCCTCGCCTTCGGAGCTGATGACCCCCTCAGAGCCGGGCAGGATGGGCACTCCGGCCTGCTTCATGGCGGCGCGCGCCTTCTCTTTTTCGCCCATCAGACGGGTGATTTCCGGAGGCGGCCCGATGAACTTGATGCGGCAGGTCTCGCATACTTCGGCAAAATTCGCATTTTCCGCCAGCAGCCCGTACCCGGGATGAATGGCGTCCACGTTGGCGATTTCCGCCGCGCTGATGACCGCGGGAATATTGAGATAGCTCTGGGAGAGCTGCGGCGGGCCAATGCAGATGGCCTCATCGGCGAAGCGCACGGGCAGGGAGTGGCGGTCGGCCTCGCTGTAGATGGCCACCGCCTTGATGCCCAGTTCCTTACAGGCGCAGATCACCCGCAGGGCGATTTCACCGCGATTGGCAATCAGGATCTTCTTGAACATTGATGAATGCAGTTATTTGCGTGGGCGGACTTCAAAAAGGGGCTGGCCATACTCCACCGGTTGGCCGTTGTTGACCACCCTTTTGACGACCTCCCCGGCGACGTCGCATTCGATTTCGTTCATCAGCTTCATGGCTTCTATGATGCACAGCACCTGGCCCACTTCGACCGTGTCTCCCGGCTTGATGAAGGGCGGCGAACCCGGAGAAGGCGCTTCGTAAAAGGTACCCACGATGGGTGAGGTGATGATGTGCAGCCCTTCCTCTTTGGCAGCGCCGGCAGGTGGCGCAGCAGTCGCCGGCGCGGCTGCAGCCGTGGAAGGCGCACGGGTTTCGCCGGCGAGGGGCGGCACCGTCACGTAATGCACGTCGCGCCCCGCGGGGGCATCTGATGCCCCGCGCTTAATGCGCACTTTGACGTCGCCACGCTCCAATTCGAACTCGGTGACGTCTTTCTCGATTAGGAACTCGATGAGTTCCTTGAGCTCTTTCTGATTCATGATTTGGTGGAGGGACTGCGTTACCCCTACCGCCCATGGCAGCAGCGGCTCATCTACAGCACGATCAGCTCTTTGCTGGTGGAGGTGAGCACCTCATAGCCAGAGCGGGTCACAGCTACCATGTCCTCAATCCGGACCCCGCCCCGCCTGGCCAGGTAAACCCCCGGCTCCACGGTAATGACCATGCCCGGTTGCAAGCGCTCCTGCTGTCCGGCGGCCACGCGCGGAGGCTCGTGGATTTCCAGTCCCACGCCGTGACCCGTGGAATGAGTAAAGTAGCGCGCCAACCCGGCACCGCGCAGCACCCTGCGGGCTGCCCGGTCCACTTCGCCAACCGCAACTCCCGGCCGTATCGCGGAGATGGCCGCCAGTTGCGCTTCCAGCACCGCCTGATAAAGGCGACGCTCCTCCGCTGTCGGACGGCCCACACACACGGTGCGGGTCATGTCCGAACAATAACCAGCGAGTATAACACCGAAGTCGAAGAGCACGAATCCGCGGCGGGGGACGCGGCTGGCGGAAGCGCGGGCGTGGGGCAGCGCGGAACGCGGGCCGGCGGCCACGATGGTGGAAAAGGACATCCCCTCGGCTCCGCCGCGGCGAGCGGCGTACTCCATTTCCGCCGCCAGCGTAGTTTCCGCCGTGCCCGGGCGGACCAGGGGCAGCGCTACTTTGAACAGAGAGTCCCCCAATTTCGCCGCCGCCCGCATGCGTTCCAGTTCTTCTTCATCCTTTACCATGCGCAAGCGCTCCACCACGCCCGCGGTGTTGCGCAGGCGCACACGACCAGAAAGCTGGCGCATGAAAAGTGTGCGCGAGGCGAGGGTGAGATGTTCGCTTTCGATGCCGGCCACCAGCCGCTTTCTCCCGGTTCGCTGCCGCAGCCAATCGGCAGCCGCGGCCAGGGAAGATTTGCGGGCAATGACCACCCGCGCTCCCTTCACTTCCGCCCGGGCCTGCTCGCTGTAGCGGCCGTCGGTGAAGAACACCGAACCCGAGGGCGACAGAGCCAGCACCCCGCTGCTGCCGGTAAAGCCGCACAGGTAGCTCACGTTGGGCAGGTGGGTGGCCAGGAAGATGTCGCTCTTCACAACCTCAGCAGATTGCAGTAACTGTTTTTGGCGGGCTCGATAATCCATGCGGGCAGATTCCGGAATCAAGGCTCTCGTCTGCTTCAAGATACATCATTTGCGCGACGCTCCGGCGCCAACGGCGGCGGCAAAAAAGAAGGCCCTCGTTGCCGAGGGCCTGATCGTTGCCGGCTGAGTCGCGGTTAGGTTTGCATGATCTTCGGCGTGATGAAGAAGATCAGCTCCTGCGTGGAGGTCTGAACAGTAGTGCGCTTGAACAAGTTGCCGAATACCGGGATGTTGCCCAGCAAGGGCACCTGCAGGACATTGAGGGAGTTCTGCGTCTGAATGACACCGCCGATGACTACGGTGCCGCCATCGGTGACCAGCACCTGCGTGGTCGCCTGCTGCGTGATCAGAGTGGGGTTGCCCTGCACCTGGCGGCTGAAGTCAGGCGTGGTGTTCTCTACGTCCACGTTGAGGAAAATGGTGTTCTCCGCTGTGATCTGCGGGGTCACCGTCAGGCGCAGAAACGCGTCCACGTAGGTGACTGTGGGAGGCCCGCCCAATTGCGCCTGCGTCACCACCGGGATACGGAACCCTTGCCGCACAACTGCCTGGATATTGTTTTGCGTGACCACACGGGGCCGCGACAGAATTTTCAGCAAGCCGCGCGACTCCGCCATGGTCAGAACGAAATCAAGGCGGTAATTGGCCCCCAGGTTGCTAAGCGACAACCCACTGGTGGGACTGGGTACGGGCATGTTGGAGAACAGCGGAATGCTGGCGGAGGTAACCGTCGGCGTTTTGCTCGTTGGCAGAGGCACACCGGGTATGGTCAGGTAGGCAGGCGGCGCTAGATAGCCAACCTGAGTCGGGGAAGGCGTACCGGTCCCGCCGCCAACCGTGGTCGAACTGTTGCCCCAACCCAATGCGAACTGCGTGCCCAGGTCGCGGGCGAAGGTTCGGGTGGCGGCCACCACACGGGCTTCGATCTCCACTTCCTGCGTCTTGCGGTCCAGTTGCGTAATCAGGCGGTCAACCTGCGGGATCACGCTGGGAATGTCCTGAATGATGACCGCGTTGGTGCGGTCATCGGAAATGATGTCGCCACGCGAGCTCAGCAGTTTTTTCAGCGTGGGCACCACGTCTCTGGAGTGGGCATAGCTGAGATAGCGGGTGACGGTTACTTTATCCACCGCCAGGGCTTCGGCTTCGATCTGCGCCCGGCGCGCGTCCGCTTCCTTGCGCAGGGTGTCGATGGTGGCGATGCGCAATACGTTGCCCTGGAGCTGGCGGTCAAGGCCGTTGTTCTTAAGCACGAGATCCAGAGCCTGATCCCAGGGCACGTCGTCCAGCACAATGGTGAGGCTGCCGTGCACCTCCGGATCGAGCACAATGTTAAGCCCGCTGATTTCGTGAATCAGGCGGAAGAAATCCTTGAGGTCCACATCTTTCAGGTTCACGGAGATGGGCTCGCCGGTGTAGCGAGCCTTGCCTGAGGGCTGAATGCCGCGCGACAACTCCTCTTGCTGTTCGGCTGCCAGGTTCTCCGCCGGCTTGATGTTGACTGCGGAGGAGGGCTGAGCCGCAGGAGCGGGGGCCGTAGCCGGCTGGCTGGGCTGAGCCTGGGCCGCGGCGTTCATGGAGGCGCTCTCGCGCGGCAGCAGCAGGCTGGCGGGCAGGGTCGCCGCCATGGTGGCAGCGGCCTGAAGAGCGCGTTGTGGCGGCTGGATCCCGTCTTCCGCCGGCCGTGAACTGTATTGTGGTTCTACCATGACAAAGTTTTTCGCCGAAGCGGAAGAGTCCGGCGCCGCGGTGTTCAGGGAAACCGGAACCTGTGCCGGCAGCGCCACAGCGGCGCGTACCGGTTGGGCCACGGAGGCAGCCATGGCCGCCTTAGGCACGCTGGCTGGCCGCGCCTGGGCGAGCCGGGCGGAATGCAGCTTCAGGATGACCTTGTTGCCCGCGGGGACGAGCTGATAGTCCCGCGCTGCCAGCAGGTCCACCACCAGGCGAGCCACGGGGGGATGAGCGCTGTTCTGTCCCAGGCGCACCCCCTTGATGCCGTCAGCACCGATGGCGATGTTACGGAACCGGGACACTACCGCGCCCGGCACGTCCACCACCACGCGGTCCGGATTCTGAACCATGGTGGCGGTGGCAGACAGCTTGCCGCTGCCCGTGATTTCCACGCTGATTCCGTTCCCGCTCTTGAGCACCTCGACCTTTTGGATCAGTGGGTGCTCCGCTGCCGTCCCCGTTTGCGGACCCGATGTCTGGGCCACGGCTAGAGAAATCATCAGCAGGGGAATGATTGCCAGCAATTGCATTCGCCTCATTTGCCTCTCCCTCACGCCCGCGCCCGGCTCAACCTGCCCCATGTTGACGGCGGCTGCCGGGTGGCGCGTGCACTGCAATTCATTTTTGGCGGGCCGCATTCCGGCCCCCTTTCCCGGCCGCTTAGACCGCCGGTACAGAAAGCTTCTTCACCACGTCGCGGGTGCTCTTGCGCCCCAGCACATCCTGCACCGTCTCCCGCAGCACCATGGAGTCATCGGTGATGCGAGCCACGTAGCCATTGAAAATGGGGTCATTCTCCCGCAGGAAATAAGCCTTGTTGGCCGTGTTCACCACCACCGCGATCATGCCGTCGTGAGAGCGGACGATGCCGCGCAAGCTCATGGAATCCGCCTCCAGACAGCGCTTGCCGCCGCTGCAGCCCGCGCCCGGTCCACCCACCCGGGTCACGATCGGGCTGACAAAGGGATCCCGCTTGTAGCTGTCGCGCTTGGCCGCGTCGGTCATGCGCTGTTCGCCCGCCTCCGTGCCCACAGCGTCTTTAGGCAGAAGCTTGCGCGCGTCCGGCGCCGCCGCGGTTCCCGCGGCCGGCTTGGCCGCCCGCTGCGGCATGCTGCCCTGGGCGGCAGCATCCACCGTGCTTTGCTGCGCGTTCCAGGTCTTCTGCGCCGTTTTCAGCTTGGTGCGGGTGTTTTGAATGATCTGCGGCGACTGCGCCCATACCGCGGCCGCCCCCAGCAGTACCACTGCAATGATTGCCATGCGCTTCATATCGGCTCCCTAGCGCTGCCCCGCTACCCGCCGCAGTCCGGGCTTAGTTGGTGGGGCTTGCTGGTCATGACTGAAAAACGTGGTCGCCACACAGGTAGCCACCACGCTCTCTCCCGGCGCGTACTGGTAGGTATGCTTGGCCCCGGCTTCCGTGGGCCTGCTCACCGTGGCCATCACCAGGCTGGAAATATTGATAATGCGTTCCAGGTGGGCGACGCGCTCAAAGAAGTTCTGCATCGAGTAATAGGGCCCATCCAGTTCCATGGCAAAGGGCACTTCGGTGTAGAACTCCTTGGTGTTAGTGGGCATGGAGGTATAACGGCGGATCTCGATGCCCGATTTCTCGGCTTCGCCCTGCATCATGCGCATGAACTTGTCGGCCTGTTTCTCATCCGGCACGATGCGCTCCTGGATGGCCAGCTGCAGCTTGAGGTTCTCGATCTGCTGCTCAATCTGCACCAGCTTGGGCCGATAGCGCTCCAGTTCGGCATTCTCGGACATCTTGGTGGCCAGTTTCTGGGCGTCGTCATCATTGGCCGTAGCCATGCTGCGGAACACCCCGAAGTACGCCGCCAGCGTGAGCAGCGCCGCCATTCCGGCAATCACCGCCCACTGTTTTCCTTCCGGCAAATCAGTCAGGTTCGCCATAATCGCGCCTTTTAGCTCTTCTGCTTCTGACAAGTAATGGTGAAGATGAAGGCCTGCATGTTCTTGACCTGCTCGTCCTGGTAGCTTTCCTTCATCTCCACGGATTTGAAATAGCCCGTCTTTTGCAGGTTGGTGATCAGGTTGGCCACCGCGGTCGCACTCAAGGCCCGGCCTTCGATATCAATGCTGCTGCCCTGGTCCTTGACCGCGCTCAGCCAAACCGCCTCGGTGTTGTCCACCGTGCCGCCCAAGGTGGCCATGAGCTTCACCGGCCCAAACTGCTCGGAGCGCAGCTCATCAATCACATCCACCCGGCGCTTGTACTGCTGCATCTGCTTTTCCCGCTCCAGGTACTTGGCCTTAACCTCGGAAAGCTCGCGGTTCTTGCGCTCGGCCTGCACCAGCTGGGTGGCCAGGCGCGCCTTCTCGGCGTTGAGGTGGTACCAGTAACCGAAGTTCATGGCGGCCGCCAGAGCGAACACCAGCAGCACCTTCATGACCACGCTCACCCCGGCGCCAGGCAGCATGGACGCCAGGCTGGGACCGCGTTTGCTTTTCGATTTCGGAACACCCAGCAGATTAATTCGGATCATAGGTCGTCAAAACTCCTCAGGGCCAGGCCTACCGCCACCGCCAGCTGGCCGGCGTTCTGTTCCACCAGTTCCAGGCCCGGTCCCACCGGCGGCAGCACCTTCTGAAAGGGATTCAGTTCCTCCACCGGCAGCGAGAACTCCTGGCGCAGCGACTCAATCAGCCCCGGCACCTTGCAGGAACCGCCAGCCAGAAAGATTTTTTCGATGTGCTCGCCCGCCGCCGTGGCGCGGAAGAAGTCGAAGGTCTTCTGGATTTCCAGGACGATGATTTCGGTCACCTGCTGCAGGATGGGCAGCTTGGCATCCTCGCTGACCGTGCCCACCTTCTGGCCCAGCTTGAGAGCTTCCGCGTCGTCGAAGCTGAGGTCGAGTTCCTTTTGCAGCGAATCCGTGTACTGGTGCCCGCCCACGCTGACGTCGCGGGTAAACAGCGGCACCGCGCCCTTGACGATGTTGATGTTCATCACGCTGGCGCCCAGGTTAAGCAGAGCCACGGTGGAGTTGGGGGCGGGTTCGTAGTTGTATTCGTAGCAGTTCTGCAGCGCGAAAGCATCAATGTCCACAATGGCCGGCGACTTACCGGCCATAGAGAGCACGTTGGTGTAGTTGAGAATCTTGTCCTTTTTCACCGCCACCAGCAGCACGTCCATGGTGGGGCTGGAGGGATCTTCGGAAAGAATCTGGTAGTCAATGCTGACGTCGGCGATGTCGAAGGGAATGGCCTGGGCGGCTTCCTTCTGAATGGTCTCCGCCAGCTCCTGGTCGCTCATCATGGGCAGCGGGATCTTCTTCACGATTACCGAGTGGCCGCTCACCGAGGTGGCCACCGCGCGCGACTTGATTTCGTTTTCCGTGAACAGCTTGGAGATGGCGCTGGAAACCGTGCCGCTGTCCACGATCATGGAATCCACCACGATGTCGGCGGGCAGGGCTTCCAGCCCGACATGGGCCACTTCAATGCCCTTGCGCCCGCGCTTCAGTTCCACCGCCTTGATGCTGCTGGAGCCTACATCCAGGCCGACTATGGATTGCTTCCCAAACATGCTCTCCGCCTTTACAGTTGCGCTCCTGCCGCCCGCGCCTTGAGTTTTTTCCGCCCCCGCCCTTCTCCCTGGGTGCTCTTCCGCTCCATCCACGAATCGAGGATGGTTTTTTTGAACTTCCAGCGGTTCCCCAGCTTGAAAGCGGGAATTTTTTCTTCGTACACGTACTTGTAAAGCGTATCTGCGCTCACACCCAGGTACTGCGAAGCCTGGCGAATATTCATGACCTCGGGGGCGTCAGTCATGTGGTTTTGACCCTCATTCACAGCAATGCCCTCCTGCTTCACCTACACTCCGGCGAAGCCGGCCAAAAACGGACAAGAGGGAACCTCCCTCTTCTGACTTTTGGGGGAGCTGTTTGTGTGTTGCTGCGTCTATTTCAACCGCTGCGCCAGAAGTGTCAAGGTTACTGTTCGGGTTTTGCCCGGTGGATGGCCGGTTTCGCCGGAAAATGCCGGACTTCCATTTTCCACAAAGCCACTATAGGAAGTGGTTTATGAAGCTAACGATGCTATTCCTGGTGGTGTTTACAAGTGGGGTTCGAAATTCGCAACAATCCGTCGTTACCGAGGTGCTGGGCCCTCGGTGTGCCCGCCGGACAAGCTCGCACCGTGGCGAACGTACAGCCCCACATTCGCCGATAGCACAAGGGTGCCATAGGTCAAGCGTGCCCGCTACTGTCTGTACCCCGCGCCAAACTGCGATAACGATTCTGCGGGCAAAACAAAGCGCCGCAACCAAAGTTGCGGATTGAAGGCTCACGCCTGAGGCTCAATTTCACGCTGCCTTGCGATGAGTCTGGCGAGTTCTCGCCGCCTTGCGGGCGGCCAGCTTTAAACCCGTCCTGCCCTTGGTGCGAACAGCCTTCCGGGCCGCGCTGCGGCGCGAGGATCGTCCGCGTGCCCTTGCACTGCGACGGGCTTGGCGACCCAGAGCCTGCCGCGAGGCGGCTTTGCGGCTTTCGCGCTTCAGAGCCCGCGAAACCGCGCGGGACCGCCGGGCGGAGGTTTTGCGGCGGCGTGCTGTCCTGCCTTTGCGCAGGTCGCGCGTGGCCTGCGCCCTGGTCCGCGCTCGGACCTTGCTCCGCCTTGGCGCCGCCAGCTTCACGCCCGCACGCCGCGCCTTGGAGAGTCCGATGGCGATTGCCTGCTGCGGCGAGCGGGCGCCGTGCTTGCCCTCGCGAACGTGGTGTATTTCCTCGCGCACAAATTCCCCTGCCTGCGTGCTCGGGGCCTTGCCTTCGCGCTCATCTTCACGGGCCCGTTCGATTGTTTCTTTCTCCGGCATACGTCACCTCCCATAGAATCGGATGCGCCGGTTTGACAAGGAGATGACACTCGCCAGGCAGCCTCAAAATGAAAAAAGCCGCAACCGAAGTTGCGGCTCCAAATCACCGGGATCGAGATCGTCCTAATCTATGTCGAACTGCTCCTGGTGCAGCGTGGGATCGGTCTTCACGATCACGCTGCGGCCGGTCAGCTCTTCCAGTTCGGTGAGCCAGCGCCCGTTGCTCGCCTTCAGCGCCTTGCCCACTTCCGGATTGACGCGCAGCATCACATCCGGCCGCTCCAGTTGTTTGGCGATCTTGCGCATCTCAATGAAGATCTCGTTGCACACCGAGGTCACCGACTTCACAAAACCGGTGCCGGTGCAGTAGGGGCAGGGCGAGCCCAGGGTGCGCTCCATGGACTGCTTCACCCGCTTGCGGGTAATGGCCACCAGTCCGAAATCGTTGAACTGCAGCACCTTGGAGGGGGCACGGTCAGAGCGCAGCGCCTCCTCCAGTGCCTGCATCACTTTCTGCCGGTTGCGGCGCTCATCCATGTCAATGAAATCAATCACGATGATGCCGCCCAGGTCGCGCAGGCGAATCTGACGCACGATTTCCTTGATGGCGTCCACATTCGTCTTGACGATGGTGTCTTCCAGGCGCGTGGTTTTGCCCACGTACTTGCCGGTGTTGATGTCAATGGCCACCAGCGCTTCCGTCTGGTTGATGACGATGTAGCCGCCGCTCTTCAGCCACACCTTGGACTTGAGCGCCTTGTTAATCTCGTCCTGCAGGTTGAACTGTTCGAACAGGGGCGTGCTCTTGGTGTAGAGCTTGACCCGCTTGGCCAGCGCCGGCTGGAAACGGCCGACAAAGCGCACAATGCGCTCGTACTCCTGATCGCTATCCACCCAGATCTGGGAGAAATCCTGCGTCACCTGGTCGCGCAGGATGCGTTCCACCAGGTTGAGATCGTGATAGATGAGCGCCGGAGACTTGCCGTTTTCGGCGCGGTGCTTAATTTCGTTCCACAAGTTCTTGAGGAAGCGGATGTCGGCCCGTAATTCGTCCTCATCGGCGGCAGCGGCGGCGGTACGTACGATGAAGCCGCCGTGCCCGTTTTCCCGCTCGCTGAGCACAATGCGCTTCAGCCGCTGCCTTTCCTCCTCGGAAGCGATTTTGCGGGAAACCCCGATGTGGTTGACCGTGGGCATGTAAACCAGGAAGCGGCCGGGCAGGGCTATGTGGCTGGTGATGCGGGCGCCCTTCTTGCCGATCGGCTCCTTGGCGATCTGCACCAGGATTTCCTGGCCTTCCTTCAGCAGGTCGGTGATGGCGGGCAAGGCACGCTGCGGCTCGCGGCGGCGGAAACGGCCTCCCATGCGGCGTCCGCCGCGGCGTTCGCCCCAGGCGGGGCGCTCGGCGCGCTGCTGATAGCCGGCGGTCCCAGCGGGCGCCCGCACTTCGGCGCGCGCCTCCATCTCGCCTTCCTGCGGCTGAGTCTCACCTGTCATTTCGGTTTCGCTGGTTTCGAGGTGCCCGCCTTCCGCCTGGGCTTCCCCGTTCTCTGCAAACTCTTCCGCAAACGCGGCTCGCTCCGCGTCTGTCTCCTCAACCGCCTCGGTCAGTTCAACTCCATTTCCGATGTGGTTGTGCTCGGAATGGTGGAGATCACCCGCTTCGTGGGTCTCCTCTTCCAGTTCCTCGAAGTCGGTATCTTCCAGTTCTTCGGCAAAGGAGGGCATATCGCTCTCCTCGTCCTCGATTTCCTCTTCTTCCACGGTGCCGGCGGCAGGCTCGGAAGCCTGCATTTCCTGCTCCTGGCGCTGGAAGGAATGGCGCGGTTCCTCCGCCTGCGTCTCCTCCAAGCGGGCCCGCGGCTCCTGTTCTTCCTCCTGCTGCTCCGGCTCGCGCTCCGCAGCTTCGCCGCCGAACACGGCGGCCACATTCATCTGCTCAAAGCGCTGTTGGCCGCGCTCTTCTGATTCCTGACGCTCCTCTGCGGCGCGCGCATGCTCCTGTTCGGTGCCGGCAGTCCCATATCCGGGAGCGGCGTCCGCCAGGCTGGGGTGCGATTCCGCCTCCATTTGCGGCGGACGAGCCCGGTTCTGGTACTTGGAAATGGATTCACCGGGCAGGATGATGGGCTCATACACCGGCTCACGGCTTACTCGCGGTTCGCGGTTTTCGCGGGCTTCGCGACTGGGTTCGCGACTCTCGCGCGCGGGCTCCGCCGGAGCAGAACTCGGCGATTCCTCTCCCCGGGCAAACTTGGACTCGGGCAGGCCGCGGCCGCGACGTCCACGGCGGCGGCGGCGGTTGCGCCAGCCTCGCCCGCCCTGGTCATTATCACGATCGCGAGACGGCGAAGCCTGGGCCGGTTCGAGACCGCCTTCTGCCGGCGCCTCCTGCCGCCCCTCCGCGCCGGGCAGCGGCTCCAGCGGCGACTCTGTGGCCGCTTCTTCTTCTGCTGTGGAAGGCGCCCCGAACTGCTGCCGGGGCACCGTGATCTCCTGAAACTCCCCTTCTTCATCCTGCAATTCGAAGAAATCGGAAACGTAGAGAAAGGCGTCCCGTTCCAGGCCGATATCCACAAAAGCCGACTGCATGCCGGGAAGCACGCGGGTAACCCGTCCTTTGTAAATGGAACCGGCTAAGGTGTATTCATTTTCGCGTTCGAAGTAAACTTCGGCGAGCTGGTCATCCTCTACGATCCCCACTTTGGTTTCGTGCGGGGTGGTAGAGACGAATAGTTCTTTTGTCATGCTGACTCCGGATGTGCTTCCCCGGGGGAAGCACACTTCTCCGGCGCCTGGACAGAGAGGGAAGGATTGGCGATATAGGCAGCTAGGAACAGAGAACAACAAGGCCCGGGAGGATTACCCGCGCACTGCAGTCTTGTCTAAGCTCAGAAATCGTCGCACCTATAACACGCTGTCACCGGGTTTGTGACCGCTCTCTCCGCCTGGCCCCAGGGCCAGTAACTGCCAAAGGGAGGGGGCCGTTAGCCGCCCGATGCTTTCCGCTGCAATCCTGTCCGGCCTCTGTTGCGGCCGGCAAAGTGCCCTTTTAACGCGAGGGCTCTCGTAATGTGACAAATCTTGAAACCTGCCACGCCCCACGGCGTGGCCCTTAACCCCTGCTACCAATGCACTCTAATTCACGAACCGGCGCATGCGAATATTCATCACGATACCCAGCGCCAGAAACGTAAACAAAACCGACGATCCGCCGTAGCTCATCAGCGGCAAGGGTATACCGGTAACCGGCATAAAGCCGACTACCATCCCTATGTTGATGAGGATGTGGAAGGTTAGCACCGCCACCACACCCATGATCACGAACGCTCCGGCACGGTCGGGCGCCGTTTGCGCGTTCTGGATCAGGCGCATCAACACCATGAAGTATAGCAGCAGTATCCCCATTGCGCCCACAAAACCATGTTCCTCGGCAAAAGCAGCAAAAATGAAGTCGGTCTGGGGAACGGGCAGGAACATGCCGTGGGTCTGGGTGCCTTTGGCGAAGCCCCGGCCCCAAATGCCGCCTGCTCCGACCGCAATTTTGGACTGAATCACCTGGTAACCCGAACCTTGGCGGTCGGCCTCGGGCTGCATGAAGCTGGTCAGGCGGTCGCGCTGGTAGGGCTTGAGCACGTGCCAGGCTACCGGCATGGCCATGGCCGCCGCAAGCAGGATTATGCCCGCGTGCTTGGCCCGCAGCCCGCCCAGATATATGCCCATCAGGGCAATGGGCAAGTAGGTCAGGGCCGTGCCCAGATCGGGTTGGGCCAAGACCATCAACATGGGCACGCCCACCAGCAGTCCGGCCTTGATCATGTCGAAGAAAGACAATTCGCTCCGCCGCGCGTCGGCGAAGTACTTGGCCATGGCCAAAATCAGAATGAGCTTGACCCACTCCGAGGGCTGGAAATGCTGCCCCCCGGGAAACTTGATCCAGCGTCGCGCCCCCAGGTACTTCTGGCCAAACGCCAGAACCGCCAGCAGCGAGCCGATGGAAACCAGGTACATCCAGTGAACGTTGTCGAGCAGCAACTGGTAATCCAGCAGGCTGACCAGGAACATAGCCATGATGCCGGCCGCAATCCAGTACATCTGCTTGATGTGCACGCCTGCGAACTTGGTGTGATAGGTGGCGCTGTAGATCTCGAGCACTCCCAGGGCACAGATGAGGAGCACAAAGGCGAACAGCAGCCAGTCAAAATCGCGGTATGAGACGTTGCGTGCCATAAAACCAGTGGCCAGTGGTCAGTTGCCAGCGACCATTTTAGTTCTCAGTTCTCAGTTCTCGGTTGTCCGGCATATAGAACCGGCCGGGTAAAGAACCTGCTTGTGCCATCGAAAAACAGGTGCTTCGCTCCGCTCAGCATGACAACCTTACGGTTGTAGCATCCTCATTCATTCTTCATTCATGATTCTTCAAGCTTCAATTTCCCTCGCCCGGCGCCTCTTTGGCCCGCCGGAACTTCCCCTGGTCCGGCTTCACGTAGAAGCGCCCGCTGCGGACGTTATCGGGATCGTCGCCGTGGGGATCGTTCCAGACCGCCGCCACTTCCGCCCGACCGGACATGTTCACCCCTGCAACCTTGATGGGAAGCCGCCGCTGCTTCTCCACATAAGCCTTGACCACCTGGGCGGCAATGCGCCCGGCAAACTGCCCGTGCTCGCCGCCTTCAAACAACACCGCCACCACCAGGGTGGGATTGCGGCGCGGGGTAACACCCACAAACCAGGCATTATCCTTCATGGAATGAGCATGCCCCATGCGCTCCGCCAGGGCATTGCTCATGGTCTGGGCGCTGCCCGTCTTGCCGGCAAAATCTATCCCCTCCAAGTGGGCGCTGTTGGCGGTTCCCATCGCGGTGGGCACGTTGGCCATGGCGTCCGTAATGATCTCCCAGTTCTTGGGATCGAGGGGGATGTGCGTTTCCTGCTTGTAATCCATGATCTGGCGGTAATAAGCCGGAAGCTGGCTGGGAAAGGCGACATGGGGCCGCACCATCGCCCCATCGCTGGCAATGGCCCCGATGGCGCGCGCCAGTTGGATGGGCGTCACTGCCACGGCACCCTGGCCGATGCCCACGGAAATGGTCTCGCCGGGGAACCACTTCTGATGGAAATTTTTGATTTTCCACGCTTCCGAAGGCATAACCCCGGAGGCTTCCTGGGGCAGGTCAATGCCCGTCTTCTGGCCCAAGCCGAAGGCGGTGGCCCATTTAGCAATACGCTCGATTCCCACCTTTTGCGCCAGGGTGTAAAAGAAAACATCGCAGGATTGGTAAATGGCCTTGCTGATGTCCACTACACCGTGCACGCGGTGTTCGGCCGTCACCCAGCATTTGAAGTAGCGCCCGTAAAACACGGCGCCGCCCTGGCAGTTGACCTTCATGTCCTGTGCAATGCCTTCCTGCAGCCCGGCCGTGGCCATGATGATTTTGAATACCGAGCCCGGCGCCAACTGCGCCTGGATGGCCTTATTGAGCAGGGGGTGGTTCTCGTCGGTGACCAGCCGGTTCCAATTTTCCTTGGAGATGCGTACCGCGAAATCATTGGGATCAAAGGTGGGACGGCTGACAACGGCCAGCACCTCTCCATTGCGCGGGTCCATGGCTACCACCGCGCCGTTGCGGTCGCCCAGCGCCTCCTCGGCGGCGATTTGCAGGTCAATATCCACGGTCAGCTTTAAGGGCTGGCCGGGCACGGCGGGCACTTCATCCAGCGGCTTTACTTCCTTCCCCAGGCTGTTGACAATCACCCGCCGCGAGCCGTTTTTCCCCATCAGCATGTCGTTGTAGTACAGCTCCACTCCGGACTTGCCCACCACGTCGCCAGGGCTATAAAGCTCCCACTGCGGCTGGTTGAGCATGTCTTCGCTGACCTCTCCGACGTAGCCGATCAGGTTGGCCATGAAGCCGCGGCGCGGGTAGAGGCGGCGGTGCGCCATGATGGTTTCCAGTTCGGGCAACTCGGTGCGATGGGCCTCGATGAAGGCCAACTCGTCGGGAGTAATGTCGTCCTTCAGGTAAATGGGCTGGTACTGCGGCATGTGGCGAAACTTGCGAATGCGTTCGCGCACCTCCTCCGGGGACATATGCAGGCCGCCCGCGATTTTATCCACGTCACCGTCAATATCCCGCGACTGGTCGCGCAGCAGAAGCGCCGTAAAGGAGGGGTAGTTATCCACGATGATGCGGCCTTCGCGGTCCAGGATCTTGCCCCGGGGCGCAAGGATAGGAACCGTGCGGATGCGGTTGCGCTGCGCCAGTTCATCGTAATACTGGCTGCTCATCACCTGCAGACGCCAGAGACCAAAGCCCAGGGTCAGGAAGACCCCCAGGATCACGTACTGAATGAACGTGAGCCGAAGCTGCGGTATTCTGTCGTCGCGGTTCAAAATTCAGTTCCCGGTTCTCAGTTCCCAGTTTCCCCTTTGTGATCCTGAACGACGGCCGAATACACAAGCGGCCCGAGTGAAGGACCTGCTTTTCACCATCAAAGAGGAGGTGCCTTCGCTGCGTTCAGCGTGACAACCATTCGTCACTCTTCAATCTTCAATTACTCACCCTCTCTGCTTGAATCGGTCGAGGATCAGGAACAGCGGCACGGCCAGGACGGCGTTGGCAAAACCGGCGAAGGCCATGTGCCCCCAGCGCCAGGCCAAATCCTGGCCCACCATGCCCCGCGCCACCACCAGGTAAATGATCTGGTGCACGATGTAAAACCCGTATACGAGCAGAAAGCGGGAGCCGGAATTTTCCACATCCAGCTTCACCCCCAGCGAGGACGCGCCATACCCGACCACGGTCTTGGCGATGCCGTAAATGCCGATGGGCTGGTGGGTAAGGCTGTCCTGCAGCAGGCCGATGATGCTGCCGGTGAGCAGGCCGGTGACCGGGTTGCGCCGCGATACGGACAGAAAAATCGTTACCAGCAGGGGCAGATCGAAAATTTCAAAAAAGTGCAGCCGCAGGGGCAGGAATGCCTGCAGAAAAAGCGCCAGCAAGGGAATCAAAATGGCGGCAGGCAGGCTGAAGCGGTGAACCTCAATCTGTTCCCGCGACGTGTAAGAAACGTTCACGGCTGCGGGGCCTCCGCCTGCGGGGTGTTGGGCGGGTTCTGATCTGTGCCCGCGGGCGCTTTCTTCTGCTCTGGCCCTGCGGCCTTAGGAGCCGGTGCGGGAACGCCCGCGCCGCCAGTCACGGCTGGCTGGGGCATTTCCGGCTGCTTTTGCGTTGTTGTTCCAGCATTACCTTGCGCGGCGGATCCGGCCACCGGCTTTGCTGGACGTGGTTTCTTCGTCACCCTGGTTGCTGAACCGGGGGAAGCGCCGCCCGCCCCGGCCGCTGGGAGTACCCCCGGCGCGCCAGTGGCGGCAGTATTTGGCTTCGCCGCCGGCAGCTTGCCGGCCTCGCCTGCAAGGTGAGTTTCGGCTGCCTTCTGTGGCTTGGGCGCCGAGGTGATCCCAGGCAAGCCAATGGTCTCGTGCGCAGGCGACTTCGTGATCGCCTTGGCTCCGGCAGCAGACTTGGCTTCTGCAGGCTTGGCGCCGGGCGGCTTCACGCCCACGGGCAAGGGTACGCCGGTAGCGGGAATTCCCGTGTTCTCGGGCACGGAAGGCAGACGCGCCGCCAGGATGTCGGCCGCGCGCATGGAGGTTTGCGCCTCCTTTGCCGTCGGCTGCCGCTCCACCACCTGGGTTATGACCAGCACCTCTTCCAATTGATTGAGCTGGGCCGCCGGCTTCACCGTTATTTTGAGAAAAACGTCGCGTCCGGGAGAAACGCTCTTGACCGTGCCGATGGGCAGGCCCTTGGGAAAAATCTGGTCGCCACCGCTGGTCTGGAGCTGGTCGCCCGGCTCCACCCGCTCGTCGCTCATCATTTTTTCCAGCACCAGCTCCCCGTTGGCGGTTCCCTTGATCACCCCCTGCAGCCGCGACTTCTCCAAAAGGGCCCCCACGCCGCTGGAGGGATCATTGATCAGCAGCACCTGCGAGGTGGCGGCAAACACGCGCAGAATCTTGCCCACTACGCCGTCGGCAGTAATGACCGCCATGTCCTGCATGACGCCGTCGCCCTCGCCCTTATCTATGTACACGACGCGCGACATGTCGCTGCCGCTGGAGCCGATGACCTGCGCGGGCAGCGTCCTGGCGATGAATTGCTCCTTGAAGCCGAGCAGGCGCTGCAGGCGGCGGGCCTGGCCGGCATCTTCCGCCAGCCGGACCTGCTGCAGGCGGAGTTGCTCGATTTCATCCTGCAATTTCTGGTTCTGCGCGCGTACACCCCGCAAATCGAAGTAGTTGTGCCAGGCGCCGCTGAGGCTTCCCTGGGCGGCGGCGAAGGCCTTTTCAAACGGGGTAACGGCGCTGACTGTCCACACCCGGATCAGGCGGGTGGAATCGGTATCGGCCGTGCGCTTGACCTGGACGGCAAGACCGACTACTTCGGCAAACAAAACCGCCACCAGAATGGTGACGTTGCGGTGACGGGTGAGGAGGTTTTCCACATCAGTTGCCAGTTGTCAGTGGCCAGTGGCCAGTTGTTTGTACCCGGTACTCAGTACCCAGTTACTGGGAACCGGCAGGTAGGTCTGCAAGTCCGGAATTCGCGTTCCTCCGCGTTTATCCGCGGGAACGAAGTTACTCGATCGAAATCTTCCTCAGCAGCTTAAAGTCGCTCAGCATCTTGCCCGTACCCAGCACCACGCTGCACAGCGGATCGTCGGCAATGGAAACGGGCAGCCCGGTTTCCTCGCGGATGCGCTTATCCAGGTTCTTGAGCAGGGCGCCGCCGCCGGTGAGCACGATGCCGCGGTCGCTGATGTCGGCGGAGAGCTCGGGCGGGGTGCGTTCCAGGGCCACGCGAATCGCGTTCATGATGGTGGAAATGCACTCGCTCAGCGCTTCGCGGACTTCGCTGTCATCTATTGTAATGCTCTTGGGCACGCCTTCAATCAGGTTGCGGCCCTTGATCTCCATGGTCAACGGCTTTTCCAGCGGGTAGGCGGAACCAATCTCGATCTTAATCTGCTCGGCGGTGCGCTCGCCCACCAGCAGGTTGTACTTGCGCTTGAGGTAATTCATGATGGCCTCATCCATCTGGTTGCCGGCCATGCGCACGGAACGCGAATAGACGATGCCGCTGAGGGAAATGACGGCGATGTCGGTGGTGCCGCCGCCGATATCCACGATCATATTGCCGCTGGGCTCAGTGATGGGCAGGCCGGCGCCGATGGCGGCTACCATCGCTTGCTCCACTAAATGCACCTCGCTGGCCTTGGCGCGGTAGGCCGAGTCCATCACCGCGCGCTTTTCCACCTGCGTGATCTCGGAAGGCACGCCGATCACGATGCGCGGGTGCACCAGCATCTTGCGGTTGTGCGCCTTCTGGATGAAATAGTTGAGCATCTTTTCCGTGACCTTGAAGTCGGCGATCACGCCATCCTTCATGGGCTTGATGGCCACGATGTTGCCCGGGGTGCGGCCCAGCATTTCCTTGGCCTCTTTGCCTACGGCCTCAACTTCGCCGCTGTTCTTGTTGATGGCGACGATGGAGGGCTCGTTGACCACGATGCCCTTGCCGCGGGCATACACCAGCGTGTTCGCGGTGCCCAGGTCAATGGCCAGATCGCTGGAAAACATGCTGGCCAGGGAGCGAATGTTGCTGAACCACGAACTGTTCTTGTGGAAGCCGTTGGATGATGACATACGTTGCTCTCTTCGAAACCTGGGCCCTCGCGCCGGCGAGGAGCAACAGGAGATGGCGATTTTGCCGGTCGCCCGGCGCGCGTGCTGGTTTCAGCATGCGCTACTCTGGATTCTATGTGAAGTTCCTCTGTAGTGGCGGGGCACGAAAGTCCCGACACCCCCGGCGAACCTACTGAATCACCACCGTCTTCTGCTGCGTATTTACTCCTCCTCGCGCATTTTGCGCGGTGATGGTTATCACACTCTCCCCGTTAGGCAAAGGCGGCGTGAAGTAATGGAAGGTGCCATCGCTGGCAATCAGCGGCACCTCCCGGCCATTCACCATTACCCGGGCCTCGGACTCGGTCTTGCCCCGCACTTCAATCACATGCCCGTGCTGGATGAAGGGATCCAACTCCAGCCGCATGCTGATCGCCTCAGTGCCCTTGGGAATGATGGTGAAACGGTTCTTTTCACTCTCGATGGACTCCCTGCCCTGCGCATCCACCGATTGCACCGCCCAGTAGTAGGCGCCGTCGCTTAAACCTGTTACCTGCACATCCGTCCCGCCCATCCGCTGGTCATAAACCGTGGAGGAGAAGTACGGGTTCTTGGAAATACGCAAGCGGTAGGCGGTAGCGTTGCTCATGGGCGTCCAGTTGAACTCCACGGTTTTCCCCTTGCCGGAACTGAATAAGGGCATCATGTTTGCGGGAGCAATTAAGGTGGGCGGCCCGATTTCCTTGGTCTTCATCAGGTTCTTGGATTGGGAGCGGAAGCTGACCTTCTCGTAATCGGTCAACTGAACTACTTGGCCGTCGCGGCTCACCTCGCCGGATCCTTTTTTGACCAGGATTTCATGCTGGTCGGCGCGCGGGTCGTTGTGCACCATGGCTGCCGATTCCGGCGCCAGAGAGGCGGTGGCCCCGGCCACCATCACCCGCGAACTGGAGCCCTGGCTGTAAGTAGCCGTGGCCAGGTCCACCGTGCCGGTGGTCACATTGACGGCCACCTGGGTTTGCTGCGCGGTGGCCGAGTTCTCCTCGATCACGATCAGGGAATCCTCTTTGATGGTGTAGCTGGTGCCATCGTTGAACACGATGCGAGCCATGCCCTCGGAACCCGTCTGCACCACGTCGCCCTTCTCCAAGGGCAGACTGTAGTCGGCCGAAACCCAGGTGTTGCTGTTTGCCTTCTTCACCCGGACGGTGCCGTCGTAATTGGTGAAGTGGGCCTGCTGGGCCACCGGAGCGTTGCTGTCATCGCCCTCGCCGGCATTGCCCGCCACCTTCTCCAGCAGCGTGTTCACTGCCTGCAGGCCGGAGTGGGTGGCTTGTGGGAAGATCAGGTTGATGATGGCTCCCGCCAGCAACAAAATGACGGCAACACCTACCGCTACGCTGCGATAGGTGACCGTTTTCCACGCAATGTGGATGTTCGAATTACGGTCGTGTGCCACGAACTCGGCTAAGGGCTCTGAAGTTGGGGAATTTCCAGCGAGAGTACCATAACCCTAAGATAGCGAAAACAGGTAATTACCTTGGTGTTACGGGGGCAAAAAGCTCCTGGCTGCGGCTCCCGGCCTTAGCTCTCGGCTCTTAACAGTCTGCCCTCATCCCTCCGCTGGCGGTCCATTCCCGCAGAGCGACTTGGCCAAAGCCGACAGCCAAAAGCCCTTCCGGCGAGATGAGTAGGCACCTGGCACCAGCCATCACCCGCCCCCGTGCCGCCCATCACTTGCGACGCCACAGCGCCGCCTTGTACGATGACTGGTTTGCTTAATAAAAGGGGAGATGAGCATGGCCACCGACACGCTTACGGCATCCATCGGCACCGGCTCCAGTGCCAGGGTTTATAAGAACTTCATTGACGGGGAGTGGGTCCAATCCCGCACCGGGGAGATGTTCGAGGACCGCAACCCCGCCGACACCCGGGAAATTGTCGGCATCTTCCAGAAATCGGGGAAGGAAGATGTAGATGCGGCGGTGGACGCGGCCAAGCGCGCCTTCAAGAAGTGGCGTCTGGTGCCCGCCCCGCGGCGGGCGGAAATCGTCTATCGCGCCTCCGAAATTCTGATAGAACGCAAAGAAGAGTACTCCCGCGACATGACCAGGGAGATGGGCAAGGTCATCAAGGAGACCCGGGGCGACGTGCAGGAAGCCATTGACACCGGCTATTTTATGGCTGGGGAAGGGCGACGCATGTTTGGCCCCACCGTGCCTTCCGAGCTGCCCAACAAGTTTGCCATGGCGGTACGGCAACCCCTGGGCGTGTGCGTAATGATCACGCCCTGGAATTTCCCCATGGCAATTCCCTCCTGGAAACTCTTCCCGGCTATCGTGGCGGGCAATACCTGCGTAATCAAGCCGGCGCAGGATACGCCGCTCTCGGTCTACAACTTTGTGCGCGCTCTGGTGGATGCTGGCCTGCCCAAGGGCGTTATCAACATCGTGACCGGATTCGGCTCGCGCATTGGCGGGCCTCTGCTCAACAACCCCGAAGTACGCGCCGTCTCTCTGACCGGCTCGACTGACGTGGGCCGCATCGTGGGCGAGGCCGCGGCCAAGACTTTCATACGCTGCTCGCTCGAACTGGGCGGCAAGAATCCCATGATCGTGCTCGACGACGCCAATCTCGACCTGGCCATTGACGGCGCGCTATGGGGCGCCTTCGGAACTACCGGCCAGCGCTGCACTGCCACCAGCCGCATCATCCTGCAGAAAGGCATTTACGACGAGTTCACCAGCCGGCTGGTGGAGCGCGCGCAGGCATTGAAGGTCGGCGATGGGCTGGATGAGTCCGTGGATATGGGCCCGGCGGTCAACGAGGCCCAGCTCAAAACCGACCTCGACTACGTGGAAATCGGCAAGAATGAAGGCGCCAAGATGCTGTGCGGCGGCAATCGCCTGGATTCCGGCGCCTACGCCCACGGCTGGTTCATGCAGCCCACCGTATTCGCCGATGTGGACCGCAAGATGCGCATTGCCCAGGAAGAAATTTTTGGCCCGGTGGTTTCTCTGCTGCCGGCCGACGACCTGGAAGACGCCATCGAGATCGCCAACAACATCAAGTACGGGCTCTCGTCGGCCATCTATACCCGTGACGTCAACAAGGCCTTCGCCGCCATGCGCGACCTGGAGGCTGGCATTACCTATATCAACGCGCCCACGATCGGCGCTGAGGTCCACCTGCCCTTTGGCGGGGTGAAGCAGACGGGCAATGGCCACCGTGAAGGCGGCCTGGGAGCGATTGATTTTTATACCGAGTGGAAGTCGGTTTATGTGGACTATTCGGACAAGCTGCAGAAAGCGCAGATTGACCGGCCGGAGTGAGAGGAAATTACGATTGACGATTTTCGATTGACGATTGCCTTGTCGGCTCTGCCGGGTTGAAATCGTCAATCGTCCATCATCAATCGTCAATCAAACCCATGATTATTGGCGTTCCAAAAGAGGTAAAAGATCACGAATCGCGCGTGGGCATCGTGCCCTCCGGCGTGAAGGCGCTCACCGACGCCGGGCACAAGGTACTGGTGGAAACTCATGCCGGCGAAGAGTCGTCCATGTCGGACGACGATTACAAGCATGCCGGCGCGGAAATCGCCGCCTCCGCCGCCGAAGTCTGGCAAAAAGCCAACATGGTGGTGAAGGTCAAAGAGCCCATCGCCAGCGAGTTCAAGTACCTGCGCAAGGATTTGACGCTCTTCACCTATCTACACCTCGCCCCTCTGCCCGAACTGACTAACGAACTGCTGAAGCACACGGTCACCGGCATCGCCTACGAAACTATTCGCGATGGCCAGGGCACCTTGCCGCTGTTGACGCCGATGTCGGAAGTAGCCGGACGCATGTCGGTGCAGGTAGGCGCTTCCTATCTGGAAAAAGAACGTGGCGGGCGCGGCGTGCTGTTGGGCGGCGTGCCCGGCGTGCCCCCCGCGCAGGTGTGCATAATCGGCGGCGGCATTGTGGGCACCAATGCCGCCAAGATCGCCTTGGGCATGGGCGCCATCGTCACCCTGGTTGATTTGAACCTCAACCGACTGCGCGAACTGGACGACATCTTCAATGGGCGGGTCTACACCCTGGCCTCCAACTCCTACAGCATCGCCAAATCCACCGAGCACGCCGACCTGGTGATTGGGGCCGTGCTCATTCCTGGCGCCTCGGCGCCCAAGCTGGTCACCAAGGAAATGGTTTCAGAGATGAAGAAGGGTGCGGTCATCGTGGATGTGGCCATTGACCAGGGCGGCTGCATAGCCACCGCCCATCCCACCACACACAGCGATCCTTCCTACCTGGTGGACGGCGTGGTGCACTACTGTGTGACCAACATGCCGGCGGCCGTGCCGCATACTTCTACCCTGGCGCTCACCAACGCTACCCTCCCCTACGTGATGAAGCTGGCGCAGATGGGCGTGACCAAGGCCATCCACGCCGAAAATGCCATCCGCGAAGGCGTGAACACCTTCCAGGGGCACGTTACCTATCCCGCCGTGGCGCAATCGCAGAATCGCGCCGTGAAGAACGTGATGGAGTTGCTATAGCAGTCCTGTACCTGCGTTCCAGGTTTTAGGGGATACTCTGTGGCGCGGGTGTTCCCGCCCCGAAAAGCCTCGTCCTGCGTTACACTTTTTGCGAATTTCTTGGAGGTACCGAGATGGCCCCCGATCCCACCATCCAACTCCTGCGCCATACCGTGGCGACGCTGGCCTACCGCGGAGGCAAGGCGGTGCGCGGCGCTCCGGCCGAATTCCAGCGTTTTCAGGCAGCACCGGGCACGCGCACGCCGGGGGAAATACTGGCCCACATCGGCGATCTGCTGGACTGGGCCGGGGCTTTGGCCGAGGGCCAACACGTTTGGAACGACTCCCAGCCGATACCCTGGGAAAAGGAAATCGAACGCTTCCACCGTGCCTTGGAGGCCTTTGACACTCGACTGGCTTCCGGCCGGCCCTTGGGATTCTCCGCCGAAAAACTCTTCCAGGGCCCCATTGCTGACGCGCTCACCCATGTGGGCCAGATCGCCATGCTGCGGCGCATGGCCGGCGCGCCTATCCGCGGGGAAAACTACTTCCGCTCCGCAATCGAAGCCGGCCGTGTAGGCCAGGCCCAGGCCGCCGCCGTGCAGGAGTTTGATTAAGCCGGGCTGAGTGGTCTCAATTGACCTTTGTGGGCGGGCGTGCACACAAGATCGCCCGCAGAGCAAAAGGGCACGGCCTGAAGCCGTGCCCAAATTTCAAACTGGAAGACTCTATCTACTGTCGGAAGGATGCTCCGGGGGCTGAATCGCGATCGGCGGCCCCCGCATCCGGAGGAGCGCTGGTCATGGCAGTCTCCGGATTAATAAGTCCGTCCTTGCTGGGTCCCAGACCCAGGGCAATCAGGGCGCGGGAGTCAGGCACCATCTTAGTCTGCCAGCCGTGATCCTCCTGGAAGCGGGCCATGGCGTCGCGCGTCATCTGATCCCAAACTCCGCTGGGCGTTCCATGCAGGTAGTTCTGGCGCACCAGGGCTTCCTGAATGGCGCGGGTGCGCTCGGCGTCAGGCCTTTGCTGGCCGCGGTATTTCCACGCCATTTTGCGGCTGTGGCGCCCACGGCGGCTTTGCCGGGAATGGCTGGAACTCACGTGCCGGCTGGAGTGGTGCTTGGCCGATGCGTGCTTGTGGATAGCTTTTTTGGTCTTGGCGGCGGCTAAGCTGGTCAGCAGCAGCAGCGCCGAAAAGGTAGCGAGAATTCTCCGCGATCCGTTACCCCGCAAGCGATTCACCTCAAGAAGTTATGGTTCCAAGCCAGCGTCCAGCAAAATGCTTACGCCTGGAGTGCACCCAATGACCCCGGCTGGGGAAGCCGTGCAGTACTGGCTGCCAGCATCATCACTCATTTGATGCCGGCACGCCAGCAATCTTTCGGCACACCCGCAGGTTACGGAAGTGTACCTCCCATGAATATCGTTCCACCCTGCGGACCCACACCCCGCGGATGGACCAGGAAGACTACATCCTGACCGCTCTTAAGTCCAGAAACAATACGGTTAAAGTCCTCCTCATTGTTCACTTTCTGCTTATTGACTTCCAGGATAACGTCGCCCCGGTTAAGCCCAGTGTCGTCGGCGAAGGAGCCCGGTTTGACGTCGGTAACTACCACTCCATTCGTATTGTTCAGCCCCAGGCGGTCAGCCATGTCCTTGCTCAAGTCATGCACCGTAACGCCCAGCTTGCTCTCGGTGGGCTGCACCTCCGGACCGCCTTCCGGTTCTTCGCCCAGGCGGGCTCCGAACAGTTTCTGGCGGTCTGCCACAGTAACTGGAAGGGTTATCTTCTTGCCCCCGCGAACGATGCCCAGTTCCACCCTGGTGCCCGGCTTGCGCCCGGCAATGTCGGCCACCAGTTCGTCGCCGGTCTTAACCGGTCTGCCATCTACCGCCACGATGGTATCGCCCACCTGCACGCCCGCCTTGGCCGAGGGACCGTTGGGAACCACATTGGAAATTGTCACGCCCGAGCTGACCCCGTAGACGCGCGCGATAGCGGGAATGGCCTGGGCATTGAACTCTACTCCGATGGAGCCGCGGGTGACGCGATGCTCCGGCCCAATCAGCTGGTCGTAAACATGGATGACGGTGTTGGAGGGCAGGGCAAAGCCCACGCCAGCGTAGGCGTTGGTCTCGGTGAGGATGGCGGTATTGATGCCGATCACTTCGCCCGACAGGTTGACCAGCGGACCTCCGGAGTTACCCGGATTGATGGCAGCGTCGGTCTGAATGAAATTCTGAAACTGCCGCGCGGGGACGATGTTGCGGCCCGTCGCTGAAACAATTCCGGCGGTAACGGTTTCCTGCAAGCCGAAGGGGCTGCCGATCGCCAGCACCCAGTCGCCTGGCAGCATGCTGTCAGAATTGCCCAGCTTGGCCGCCGGCAAGGGGCGGTTTATCTCAATCTTGATGACCGCCAGATCGGTTTCCTGGTCGGTGCCAATTACCTTGGCATCGTAGCTCACACCCGGAGGATCGTCTTTGAGCCGCACCCGGATGCGGTCAGCCTTCTCCACCACGTGCCGGTTGGTCACGATGTAGCCCTTGGAGTCCACGATCACACCCGAGCCCAGAGAGCGCTCACGAATATCGGGGCCCCCGCCAAACGCATCCGGTCCTTGTCCGCCCTGCCCCCCTTGCCCGCCCTGCCCGCCGAAAAAGCGGTCAAAAAAATCCTGAAAGGGATTTTGGTCGTCATCACCACCGCCACCCGGAGGGCCCACACGGCGGTGAGGATTCTTGATGGTGGTCTCGGTATTGATGTTCACCACGCTGGGCTCAAGCTGCTTGGCAATGGTGGCAAAGGCGTTCGACATCTGGCGCGGCGACGGCACCTGCAAGGGGGTGGCATCAGCCGAGGAATTCTTGCTTTCCTGTCCTCTGACGCCGTAAGACACCACTGTGCCGATCAGGATTCCAACCGCCAGGGTTACAAGAATGGTCAAAGCGTAGGCTGGGCGACGCGCCGTCAGCCTTGCCCAAAACGAGCGGGCATTCATACGTTGCCTCCGGGAATAGTGCGCAAAAGGAGATTATACCTGCCGCTGTTAAGCGCGGGAAAACCCATGATGTTGTGCAAACTGGAACTCACCTAGGCATTAGACGCAGAAAAGCGGAAATTCGTTATCGGCTGGGCCGCCAAAACCGCCGCTTTTTTGTGCCCTGGCGGCGCTATGTAAAGCGCCCCGCTTCACTGCCGGTCACATCTATCGTGCCGATCCTCAATATATCTTGCCGGCCACTACCCCCAGGAAAATGCCTGTATAGGCGGCAATCGCTCCCACTACCACTAAAGCCCCGAACGCCAGCACAGTGAGCAAGTCAAATATCTGTTGCACACAACAGCGCACCAGCTTCCACAATCCCCAGAGTTCAAGCACCACCAGCAGGGGCAGCGCCAACCCGGCTAGAACATAGGAATGCGGCAGGCGCGGGGCAAGAATTAAAAAGACGAACGCCGGCAGGAAGGCTAAAGCGGAAGCGATGGCCAGCGCGGCGCCGCGAAAAAAAAGCTTCTCCCGCTGGCGCCAGGTTAATGGCGGAAACCACGTCACTGGGCCTCGAAAACCGCCTTGCCCGCCACCACTGTGCGCAGCACCCGTGTGTGCAGAATCTGGGCCGGCGGAACACGGGTAATGTCGCGGTCGAGGATCACAAAATCCGCCCACATGCCCGGCCGCAGCATGCCCTTATCGTGCTCGGCAAACTGAGCGTACGCGGAGCCGGTGGTGTAGGCAGCGATAGCCTGGTCAATGGTCAGTTTCTCTTGCGGAAAATATTCTGCCGTCCCCGCTTCATTCTTGCGGGTCACGGCGGCGTACAAACCGCGGAAAGGCGTAATCGGCTCTACCGGGTAATCGGTTCCGAAGGCCAGCCACACACGGTTTTCCAGAAAACTCTTCCAGGCATAGGAATAGCGGGCACGTTGCGGTCCCAGACGGGCCAGCGCCCAGTTCATGTCCGTAAGCAGGTGGTTGGGCTGCATGGAGGCGATAACGTCCAGTTCGCGGAAGCGGGCGAACTGCCCGGCATCGAGCACCTGGGCATGCTCCACGCGCCAGCGATGGTCCTGGGTGCGCACCGCCTGCGGCTGACGCTCCTGCAGGTAGCGGTCAGCCTCGGCGAAAGCCTGCAGCGCCATTTCCACCCCGCGGTCGCCGATAGCGTGGAATCCCACCTGGAATCCAGCCGCCGCCCGCTCGTCCATCATGGCGTTGAGTTTGGCCTGCTCCAACCGCGGAATGCCGGAATTCTGCGGATCATCGCTATAGGGCGCCAGCAGGGCCGCTGTGCGCGAACCCAGCGAGCCATCCATGAAGCCCTTCAGCATGGCGGTGTGCAGAAAGGAGTCGGACTGGGAATGATAGGCGCGGTGTTTTTCCAGGATGTCGAGCGCATCCACAAAGGGTAGCCACTCGGAGAGTCGCAGGCTAAGTTTGCCTTCATTCTCCAGTTCCTCGGCCACCAGAAAATCGTCCCACTCGGAGAAATCCTGGGCGGAGGTGATGCCCGACTGGGCGGCATCCTGCAGCGCGATTTGCATGGCCCGCAGATGCTGCGCCGGCGTGGCTTTGGGCTCTTTGGAGCTAACCAACTCCATGGCGGAATCTTCGCGCAGAATTCCGGTAGGCTCGCCGGCGGAATCGCGATCAATCTTGCCGCCCGGCGGATCGGGACTATTGCGGGCGATGCCAGCGGCCCGGAGGGCGGCGCTGTTGGCCACCGCTATGTGGCCGTCTACGCGTCCGAACATGACGGGGTGATCGCCGGTGACGGCGTCCAGGTCGCGGCGCGTGGGCAGCTTTCCGCCCGGCCACACGGTGTGATCCCAGCCGCGCCCGCGAATCCACTCGCCCGGCTGCGCGCTCTTTACCCGCTCCGCGATGCGCGCCTGCATTTCCTGCAAGGAGCGCGTTCCGGTCAGGTCCACATTCATTCTGCCGAAACCGGCGGAGGCCAGGTGGGTGTGAGCGTCGTTGAAGCCGGGCATCACAAAGCGTCCTTGCAGGTCCACCACGCGCGTACGTTTGCCCTTGAGTTTGGAGATTTCCGCATCGGAGCCGACGGCGATCACGCGGCCCTGGCCCACCGCCATGGCCTGGGTGCGCGGTTTGATTTCCACGTAGGGCGGCGAAAATGTCTGCACCGCTCCGGTGTAGATGTTTCCCTGCAGATAAATCGTGTCCGGGGAAGCGGATTGAGCGTGCGCGGCCATCATGGCTGTAGCCAGAAATGCAACAACAACCGTCGGTTTCATGCCGCGACCCCGCTCAATGCCAGCGTCGCCAGCAGAATTCTTTTCAGCGCCAGTTCGCGGCCGGAGCAGTCGAACCACTCCTGCAAGGTATGGGCGCCGCCCCCCGCGCCGCCGCCGCCGATGGCCACCGCGTCGCGGCCCAGCGAGAGGGGAATGTTGGCGTCGGTGGAAGCGCGCTGCACCTGCGATGGATTGCCCAGGTGCGAATCCACCGCCCGCAGCACGCGCAGAATACGGGCGTTGGAATCCAGTTCTCCCGCCGGCCGGCTGCCGATCACGCTGGCCTCATAGCTAAGAGCACCGTTGCGCGCTCTGCCCGCATCCGCCGTCAAAGCCTGGTCGAGGGCCACGCGCAGTGCCGATTCCAGACGGTCAATCTCCGCTGATGAAGTGGAGCGCAGGTCTACCCGCATGCTGGCCGATTCCGGAATGGAGTTCACGGAAGTGCCGCCGCGGATGACGCCGATGTTGAAGGTGGTCTTGGGCACGGCCGCCACCCGCACCTGGGTGAAGCGCTCGATAGCGCGGGCCAGCACGATGATGGGATTGGGCGCGCCAAAGTCGCTCCAGGAGTGGCCCCCCGGGCCGCGCACCACAATTTCAAAGCGCCGGCTGCCCAGGGCCTCGGCCACGATGGAGTCCGAGCCCGCTCCGTCCAGCACCAGCGTGGCCTTAATCGCCTCCGACCAGTGCGGGTCGGAGAAGATGTGGCGCATACCGCGCAGGTCGCCTTCTCCTTCCTCGCCTACGTTGCCAATGAATACCAGCGGGCACAGGTGGCCAATGCCAGACCCCTGCAGCGCCCCGGCGGTGGCCAGCAGCGCGGCCACTCCGGCGCCATTGTCGGAAATACCGGGGCCGTACAGACGGCTGCCTTCGCGCCGCGGTCGCAACGTGGTGCCCGCGGGAAATACGGTGTCTATATGGGCGCTGATGGCGAGAAAGCGATTGCTGGCCTCCATGCCGCGCCGGATTCCAAATACATTGCCCACTTCGTCAATGTGAACGTCCGCGAGTTCCAGTTCGCGAAAACGCTCCGCCAGCCAGGAGGCGCGCTCGCCCTCCCCGAAAGGTGGTCCGGCAATTCCGGCCAACTGCATCTGCCACTCCGCAATTTGGGGTTCCTGGGCAGCGAACCAGCGAAATGCGGATTGCACCGGCGGGAGTACTGCCAGCCGGGCGATCTCCTGGATGGAGGGCGCCGCTTCTGCGGTTTCGGGTCGTGAACCGGGTGCCATGCGGGCGAAGCTTCATATTACAACGGAGCCCCTGCGGCGCGGGTGGAGTACTGCTTCAATAAATCTGGTACCCGGGCGCAGCCACACGCACGTCAGGCTTGGTGGCCATGAGCAGCAGCGCTCCAATGCGCTTGAAGTCGCGTAGTTCCTGGGCGCTTTTGAACCATTTGCCGCTGTACTCGTCGGGGGTGGGCGTGTCGTCGGGAATGCGCCGCGCCTCGATCTTCTCGAAGGCGTGACGCGTGAGCATTTCGACGTACTCGGCTTCGGAAAGGGCGTGCACCGGCACCTGCAGTTCGTCCACCCAGCGCAGCGAGTAGGGATTGTCTTTGTACAAATTGATAAGGATGAAGAGGCGCCCGTGCGGCGCCATTACCCGAAACAGCTCCGCCAGCGCCCTTTCCTGGTCGGGATAGTAGTAGAAAGACTCCACGGAAAGCACCTTGTCGAAGAAATTCTCCTCCCAGGGAATCTGCTGCGCCGAGCCCCACACGTACATGACATTTTCGAACTCGCGCGAGGCGGCGCGGGCGCGGCGAATCATCTCATCGGAAACATCCAGGCCTACCACCTGCCCGAATCCCGCCGGCCCGTCCGAGACCAGGCGGGCCAGCAAGCGCGTGGCCCAACCCGCGCCGCAGCCCAGGTCGAGCACGCGCTCGCCGGGGCGCAAATCCATGAGGCGAATGGTTTTTTCGGTGATGTCGAGGTGATGGCGCTCCATCTCCTCGCCACGACCGGCCTCTGCCCAGCGGTTGAATTCTTCGCGCAGAATCTGGTCGGAGGATATTTTCGGTTCCATGGAGTCTCCACCACTCACCTGGTAAACGCAGGCGCTCTTCCCAGCTTATCGCAGGACGGGAAAACGCGGCATGGCTGCCGCCGGCGCCCGTTTCACGGCGCAGATGTCGAGCAACCCTGGCTACCTGACCGTCAGGGATGCCTTGTCAATCCACTCATTGAAGGAGATGGGCAGCAGGTTGGGATTGCCCGGTCCATCCAGCTGCCACTGCACCCCCATCATGTCCGACCAGCCCGAGGGCAGGGCGCCCGAAGGTTCGGTCACGCCCACGTTGTAGGTGGTGCCGTCAATGGTCAGGCTGTCGTAGTGCATCATCTTGTTTTTCGTGCGGTGCACCTGCCAGATGATGTGGTGCCAGACATTGGCCGTAAAACGCGGGCATGGCACCGCCACCGGCACCCACTGGTGCGAGCCCGCGTTCCACACGTCCCACTTGCCGGTGGAGTAGGTGCACTGCGAGCCGAACATGTACTCCGTCGGCACGATGAACTGGAAAATATCGAACTCCAGCGCCTCCGCGTTCTGCGACGCGGAATCCACCCGGAACCAGAAGTCCCACTTGAACTGGCTGACGGAGTTGTTGGGGCCGAGCTTGTTGTAGAAGAGCACATCCGCATACGGTTTGCTGGCCGAGATGTAGAACTGAGTGCTGGCGCCGTCAAGCGAAGGCGTGCTCTGGTTCTGCGCCATCCACCACACGTCGGCGGGATTGGCTCCCCCGGCGCAGGTGGAACACGAGCCCCACCCGCTCTGCAGGTCGTCGATATTGTTGTAGGTTTTTTGCCCCTGGGCAAATGAGGCGGCAAACAGAACTAAGAGGACGGAAGTGGCAATTCGCATGAGGGTAACTGGGCAGGCCAGAATTGCTGTCTAATATACCTGAACTACTTCATTTGCCCGGCATATTTCGCGCCTTAACACCACCTAGGCTGTTCACCCGACTCAAGACCGGAGCGAACGGCGCCAGAGATTACTTTTTCGAAGTCCGGGCTGTGCAGAACGTTGAGCGGAACGAACCACTTGGGCCGATGAGAGGAACGGGGAAACTGGAGCCGAGAGCCGGACTTGAACCGGCGACCTGCTGATTACGAATCAGCTGCTCTACCAACTGAGCTATCTCGGCCCGAGCATGATTCTAAATTGAAGCGCAGGCGTGGTAAAGGCGCGGGGAAGGTGTCAGCTGCTGGCTGGCCGCAAGCGGGGCGCAAGCGCCCATTAAGCTGCTGAGCCGGTCGAAGTTTTCGAGGAGAATGTGCCGGTGCGCCGCTAACTTTTGCCTGCTATCTTCGTCTTTGCTGAGATAGTCTCTGCCGAACGTGAGGAGTTCCATGCCTACCTGTGTGCGTCTTGCCAGCTTGCTGTTGCTGCCGTTTCTCGTCATCTCTGCCGGAGCCCAGGACTGGAGCAAAATGCAGCCGCCTTTGTGGAGCGCGAAGCCCGACGTCGCCGCGTTCGAGAAAACAGAAAACGACCATCTGGCCGCCGCCCAGAAAGCCGTGGACCGCATTCTCGCGGTGAAGGGCGCACGGACGGTGGACAATACCCTTGCGCCCTTCGACGAGGCTAGCCGGCAGTTGAATAGCGCCGCCTACTTTGCCGGACTCATGCAGCAAGTGCATCCCGACGCCGGCTTTCGCGACCACGCCACGGAGATGGTCCGCAAGGTGAGCGCGGCGCAGACCGCGCTGGCCCTGAACCGGGACGTTTACCATGCTCTCGCGGCTTTGGATCTTTCCCCTGCCGATGCCGCCACCCGCTATTACGTGCAGCGGCAGTTGCTCGAATTCCGCCTGGCCGGCGTGGACAAGGACGATGCCACCCGTGCCCGCATCAAGCAGCTCAACGATCAGCTCACGGAAGAGCAGTCCATGTACGACCGCAACATCTCCGACGGCACCAAAACCGTGGAGGCTGATCCCAGGGAACTGGAAGGCTTGCCGCAGGATTACATTGACCGCCACAAGCCCGGCGCCAATGGCAAGGTACGCATCACCACCGACTATCCCGACCTGATTCCGGTAATGAAGTTCGCCAAAAGCGACCCGCTACGGCGGCGCGCATGGGAGGCTTTTACTACCCGCGCCTATCCCAAAAATCATGATGTTCTCAGCAACATGATGCAGACCCGCTACCAGATTGCCTCCCTGATGGGCTACGGCTCCTGGGCCGACTACAACGCCGCCGACAAAATGATCCAGAAAGGCGAGAACATCGCCGATTTCATCCAGCAGGTAAATCTCGCCTCGCAGCCGGTCGCGAATCGTGAGTTTGCCATGCTGCTGGCCCAGAAAAAGAAGCTCGATCCCCAGGCCAGCTCAGTTGAAGACTATGAGGTCTCTTACCTGGAGGAACAGGTCCGACGCTCGGAATACAACTTTGATTCGCAATCCGTGCGCCCCTACCTGCCCTTCGCCCGGGTCAAGCAGGGCATTCTCGACACCGCGGCTACCTTGTTCCACCTTACGTTCCGCCAGGAGAACGGCGCGCCGGCCTGGGACCCGGCGGTGGAAACCTGGGACGTGCTGGACGGCGGAAAAATGATCGGGCGCTTTTATCTCGACCTGCATCCCCGCCCCGGCAAGTACAGCCATGCAGAAATGGCGCCGGTGGTGGATGGCATCCGCGGAAAACAGCTGCCGGAGGCCATCCTGGTGTGTAACTTTGCCGTGCCCACCGCCACCGACCCCGGCCTCATGGAATACGGCGATGTGGTTACGTTTTTCCACGAGTTTGGCCATCTCATGCACTGGATTCTGGGCGGACAGCAAGCCTGGGCGGGTATCAGCGGCATCACCATGGAGGCCGATTTTGGCGAAGCGCCCTCGCAGATGCTGGAGGAGTGGATGCGCAGCCCTCAGGTGCTGGCTTCCTTCGCCCGCCACTACCAGACCGGCCAGCCCATTCCCGCTGAACTGGTGGCGCGCATGAATCGCGCCTCCGCCTTCGGCCGCGCCACCTGGGTGCAGCAGCAGAACTCCTACACCGCGATGTCTTACCAGTTCTATCGAACCAAGCCGCAGGAGATTGATATCGAGGCGGTGTGTCCGCAGGCCACCCGCACCTACACCCACTTCACTCCTCTCCCCGGTGTGCATTTTTACGCCGCGTTTGGCCACCTGGCCGGATACTCATCGGCGTATTACACCTATCTTTGGGACAAAGTGATCGCGGAAGATTTCTTTGCCCAGTTTGATCCCGCCAATCTGCTGGCAAGTGAAGCATCCATGCGCTACCGCCGCCAGGTGCTGGAGCCGGGCGGCTCAGTCTCAGCCAACACGCTGGTGCGGGATTTCCTGGGCCGGCCGCAAAACATGACCGCCTTCCAACATTGGATGGGAGAGGAGTTTGCCTCCACCACCGCAGGCACGGGAACCGCGGGAAGCGGGCGGTAGAGAGCCTTCGAGAGTTCACTTCGCATCATGGAAGATGATCCCCAGGGTGTAGCGCTCGCCGGATTTCACCGTGCTCACGCCGTGGCGGATGTTGACCCGGTAGTAGCCGCGGCTGCCGCGCACCGGCCGGTAGCGAGTGGTGAAGATGACCGCCTCGCCCTGTTGCGGTGTAACCACTTCGCCCCTGGATTGCGCCCGCGGCCGCTGCTCCATCAGCAGAAACTCGCCCCCGGTGTAGTCCCGCCCCGGTTGGCTTAGGAAGCCGGCTACCTGCAGGGGGAATGCGACTTCTCCGTAAATGTCCTGGTGCAGGCAGTTGTAGCCGCCCTCGGTATAGCGCAGCAGGAGAGGAGTAGGCCGGCGCTGGCCATGGCGGTGGCAGACTTGGAGAAATTCGTCGAGCCGCCCGGGAAAGCGCTCGCCGCTTCCCAGGTTTTCCATCCAGCGGTTGGCGATTGCAGCCAGCGGTGGATAAAAGGCGTTTCGCAATTGCTGAATGGCCGCGGGCAGCGGGTCGGCAAAGTATTTGTAATCGCCCAGCCCGAAGCGGAAGCGCGCCATATCAATGTGACTGCGGAAGCGGGCGTCATCGCCATACAGGTTGATGAGCTCACGGCATTCCGTGGGCGTCACCACACACCCGGTCTGGGCATAACCTTGAGCAGAGAGCGCCGTTTCCAGCGCCTCCCAATCCAGCTGTTGAATGCGTTGCGCAATGCTGGAACTTAATTTGGCGGGCGGCATGGCGACCTCAGCCTGGATACTCTTGGAAGCAGGTGCGACACACAGCATCACTATCCTCCTCGGCAGATGATGCTATAGCTATACAAGCCGCTCCCCGGCGCCAGCCATCCGGTAATTGCCCTCGAATTCCAGATTTCCTCCGTCGTATGTGCAAAACCCGTTCCACTCTTGGCTCACAAGGTACTGATTTTCCACAATTAAGCTGAGTTCCCTATTGCCAAATGGCTGGCCGTCTCAACATAATACGCGCAGGAAGAAACCTAAACGCCGTGCACCGATACAGTCGAACCGACCTGCTGCGCATCCTTCGCTTAACGGCGCGACAGCTGACGGCATGGGAAAAAGCCGGCCTTCTTGCCTCCACCGAGACTTACTCCTTTTTCGATCTTCTGCAGGTAAAGAAAGTGCGCGATCTGTGCGCCCGCCGGGTGCGCCCGGCGGTAATCCGCGAGTCGCTGCAGGCGATGCAGAAGCAGGTGGCGGGCATGGAAAATCCGCTGCTGGAGGCGGGCGCCTACTCCACCGGAGCGCGCGTGGTCTTCCGCCACGAAGGCAAGGCGCTGGAACCGATTGCCGGACAATTTGTCATGGATTTCGACCCTTCCGACAGGGTGGTGGCCGCCAACTCCAAGGTGCGCGCCATTCCCACCGACGAGGGCATAGCCGAGTTGTTTGCCCGCGGCATCGCCCTGGAAGAGGAGCCCAGCACCCAGACCGAAGCCATCGCTCTTTACGAGAAGGTGCTGGAAATGGAGCCGCAACACGCGGCCGCGCACATCAACCTGGGGACTCTGTTCTACAACCGTCAGGACTACATTAAGGCGGAGCACCACTATCGCGCCGCCATCGAGGCCGACCCCCGCTATGCCCTCGCCTATTTCGACCTGGGCAATGTGCTCGACGAAACCGGGCGCGTCCCGGAAGCCATCAAGGCCTATAGCACCGCGCTCTTGCTGGCCCCCACCTACGGCGACGCCCACTACAACCTGGCGCTGGCCTACGAAAAGATGAAGCAGCCGCGCAAGGCCCTGCGACACTGGCGCTCCTACGTGCGCCTGGACAGCACCGGGCCCTGGTCGGTACACGCCCGCAACCAGGTCCGCCGCATCCTGACCAGCGACTCCCTGAAAATTGTGTACCGCGGCAAAGCCTAGCAACCTGCCAACTAACGCTTGTCATCCTGAGCGCAGCGAAGGACCTGCTTTTGTCAGCCCCCTGATTCCGCTTAATTCGATACAATCTGTGGTTCCTATTCTTGCCCCTCAAGGAAGTGTCCTCATGCCTGAAACCACCCTGCAACGAGCCGCCACCCCTGCCCCGCTGACTGCGCTGACCGAAGACGAGGTTCTGTTCCGCGACAACATCCGCCAGTTCGCCGAGGACAAAGTCCGCCCCCTGGTGCGCGAAATGGACGAAAAGGGCCTCTTCGACAAGGACCTGATCCGCCAGTTCTTCGAGCTGGGGCTGATGGGCATCGAGGTTCCTGAGCAGTACGGCGGCGGCGCCGGCACCTTCTTCGAGGCGGTGCTGGCGGTGGAGGAGATGTCGCGGGTGGACGCCTCCGCCGGCGTGGTGGTGGACGTGCAGAACACGCTGGTGAACAACGCCCTGCTGCGCTGGGCCAGCGAAGAGCAGAAGAAGCGCTACCTGCCGCGCATGGCCTCGGAATGGCCGGGCGCCTATGCGCTCAGCGAGGCCGGTTCGGGCTCAGACGCGTTCGCTCTACAGACCAAAGCGGAACTGCGCGGCGGCGACTACGTACTCAACGGCCGCAAGCTGTGGATCACCAACGGCAAGGAAGCCGGCCTGTTCGTGCTCTTTGCCACCGTGGATCCCGCCGCCGGATACCGCGGCATCACCGCCTTCCTGATCGAGCGCAATTTTCCCGGCTTCTCCGTGGGCAAAAAAGAAGACAAGCTGGGCATTCGCGCTTCCAGTACCTGCGAGCTGATCCTGGAGGACTGCCGCGTGCCCAAAAACAACGTGCTGGGCGAGGTAGGCAAGGGCTACAAGATCGCCATTGAGACCCTCAACGAAGGCCGCATCGGCATTGGGGCGCAGATGGCGGGCGTGGCCCGCGGCGCCTGGGAATACGCCGCCAAATACGCCCAGGAGCGCAAGCAGTTCGGCAAATCTATCGCCGACTTCCAGGGCATTCAGTTCCAGCTGGCGCAGATGGCCACCGAGATCGAAGCCGCCCGCATGATGGTTTACAACTCCGCCCGCATGAAGGATGCGGGCATGAATTTCGTCAAGGAAGCGGCCATGACCAAGCTGTTTTGCTCCCAGGTGGCCGAGCGCGTGACCTCGCTGGCCCTGGAAATCTACGGCGGCTACGGTTTCACCAAGGACTACCCCGTGGAAAAGTACTTCCGCGATTCCAAGATCGGCAAAATCTACGAGGGCACCTCCAACATGCAGCTGCAGACCATCGCCAAGCTGGTGCTGGGAGGAAAGTGAGGGGTGCGATTTGTATCAGGGCACGTCTTCCGGCGTGCCGCAACTTACTCCCTAACCAAGCCGGCTATAGCCGCTGCTTAGCAGGGGAAAGTTTTCACTGAAGTCCGATTAATCCACTGTGCGCTTTCGAACAGGGAAGTTCGGATTCGGACGTTTTCCTTCGCAGCCGCCCAAGCACGCGTTCGCATCCCGTTATGTTTTCAGCTACTTGCGAGAAGCAGCGGGTGGGCCTTGGTTTGCACTCAGGGGACCAGGCACCTGGCTGTTCAAGTATTCAATGGAACTTGCGCCGCTTCTGAATGCGTAGTTATGACCATGCGGTTCAAATGCGCGCTGCTTGCAGCTCTTCTTCCCACCTTGGCCTTTGCCCAGGCGCCCTCTATCTCGCAAACGGCATCTGACACCGGCTCAGCTCCCGCCCCCAATACAATTTCGCTCTCGCAAGACCAGATTCGCCAGCTCATTCGCGAAACCGCCGACCACGACATGGCCAATGACAAGAAGCAGCGCGACTACACCTACGTCGAACGCGAGGAAGACCACCGGGTAGACAGCAAAGGCCGGGTGAAGTCCACAGAGATCAAAACTTACGACGTGATGGAGATTTACGGTGAGCAGGTGCAGAAGCTGATCTCCAAGAACGACAAGCCGCTTTCCGAGAAAGAGGCAAAAAAAGAAGACGAAAAAATCCAGAAGCTGATTGAAAAGCGGGAAAAGGAGTCGGCCGCGGATCGCGAGAAGCGATTGCGGAAAGAGGAAAAAGATCGCGAAGATAGCAGGAAATTCGTCAGCGAGGTGGCCGATGCCTACAACTTCCGCTTCGTGGGCATGGAATCCCTCGACCGACGTGAAAACTACGTCATTGACGCCGACCCCAGACCGGACTTCAAACCACATCTCAAAGAAGCGAAAATCCTGCCCAAGTTCCGCTTTCGTGCCTGGATTGACAAGGATGAGGCTCAGTGGCGGAAGCTGGACATACAGTGCATTGACACAGTTTCCTTTGGA
>DATJEH010000109.1:0-23975 GCA_035496875.1 Terriglobales bacterium
CGAAGCGGGTCAAACCCTTCATTGAACCCACGAAGTTTCTTGCTCTGCTCGCCCTAATGGGGGAGCCGTACGCGACCATGGTTTACACGGCGGTCCACACCGGGTTGCGGGCAAGCGAACTGATCGGCCTGAGGTGGGGGAGTGTTGGGGTTGATTCCATCACCGTCTGCGAGCGTTACTGCCGCGGCGACTGGGGTGCGCCCAAAAGCGAAGCCTCCAACGCCACCATCCCGGTCAATCCCCAGGTGCTGGGGCGGATACATCAGCTCAAGGGGATGACGGTGGAAATCAAGGCGGGCAACGCGATGAGACGCTATCCCGCGGTAAAAGCCACCGGCCCGGATGATCTGGTGTTCGCTTCGGTGGTCAAAGGCGTTCCCATGCGGGACAACGCAATTTTGTCACGGCACATTAAGCCAGCCGCACGTAAGCTGGGCATGCCCTGGCTCAACTGGCAGGTTCTGCGTCGTTCGCATGCCACTTGGCTGAAGATGGTCGGAGCGGATGTGAAGGACGCGCAGGCGCAAATGCGACACTCGCGGGCGACTACTACGCTGGAAATTTATCAGCAGTTCGTGCCCGAGTCGCAGCGGCGCTCAGTCAACAAACTGGCGGAACTGATGGTAACCGGACTCGTGAACTAAGGGCCGTAAAGGCTGTTCCGAATCCTGTTCCAAAATGTTCCAATAAACCGGTAGGGGAAAGTGGTCCAGATGGCGATAAGTCAGGGCGATTCAACGAGAAGAGAGCGGCTGTGTCCAGCCCTGAAAAGGCTGGCGTCGGCGGTTCAACTCCGTCCCTGGCCACCATATCTTTCAATGGCTTAGCGGCCCGGCCCGAAATTTTACACCTGTGATTTCTCACCTGTGGCCTCTCAGTTCACCGCGTTTGAGGGCGTCATCATCGCGGCCAGCACTTGAGCCGAAGGGCAAATCCGGACCTGTGGTCCACTCGATCTTTCACGGTTCCGTGACACCACTGGATTCACACCCCTCTCACACAGCGGAGTTTCTCTTTGAGGATATAGTGGCCGATCGCGATGCCCTGATCGGCGCCCGCTTGCGTTTTCGATGCTCAGGCGCAAAGCGGCAGCATCACTCGCAACGGCCTCAGCGCGGGACGGAGTTGGTCATCATGAGGGCGAACAGCAGAGGCAGGTAGAAGACGGTCGCCTGCAGCAGCTGGCGGGCGCGCAGCCGAGAGGCGCCGCTGGTCAGGGGCATCCGGAACAGTGCCAGGCGCGCGCCGAAATACAGCAAGCTCAGGCTGAGCAGCGTAGCGCCAACCAAATAGATGCGGCCCGACATCCCCCAAAAGCTAGGCAAGAGGCTGGCCGGAACCAGAACCAGAGAATAGAGCAGAATGCGGCGAGCGGTGGAACGACCGTCAGGCTCCACCACGGGGAGCATGCGGATGCCGCCTTGAGCATAATCGTCGCGATACAGCCAGGCGATGGAGAAGAAGTGCGGAAACTGCCAGAGGAACATGATGGCAAACAGCACCAGGGCGCCCCACTGCAGGTGCCCGCGCACCGCCGCCCAACCCAGAACTCCAGGCATGGCGCCCGGAATGGCGCCCACCGCGGTGCAGATCGGCGAAACCCGCTTCAGGGGCGTATAAATCGCCAGGTAGAAGACGGCAGTCAGCAAGGTCAGCAGGCCGGCTAGGGCATTTGTAAACAGAACCAGGTAAATGGACCCGCAAACGGTCAGCAGCACGCCTGCCGCTGCCCCATGCAGCAGGCTCATGCGCCCCGCCGGCAGCGGGCGGCGCGCGGTGCGCTTCATGTTGCGATCTACGTTGCGCTCGATAACTTCATTGAGAGCAGCGGTGCCGCTGGAGACCAGGCCTATGCCCAACAGCGCGTGAAACAAGCGCCAGGTGAACCAGGGCACGGTTGAGGCTTTGGCAGCGAAGAAGAAACCGCACGCGGCCGTCATTATGATTAGAGTAGTGACGCCGGCCTTGGTCAGTTCCGCGTAGTCCTGCAGGAGGAGATTGACTCGACTCGACTTCAGCGCTGCCATGCTATTCATGAGCGGCTCCGATGGCTGCTTTGCGATTCCGACAACCTAATCCTTCAGCTTGAAAGCGTCAGCTGGATCAAACCAGCACTGTTTCCAGAAAATGTTGTCGGTCATGTGGTGAGCGTTCCATTGCTGTAAGGTAGCCAGCGTCGCCGCGGCCATGCCGCCATCTTCAGAATCGAAGACAATCACCACTCCCGCCAGCGGGGGGCTGGAGTGGAGCAGCTCGGGGAACGCCTTGCGAAAAACCGACTTGGCGTAATTGAACTTGTCGGCATCGGCGGCGGTGTTGCCGGCAGGCTGCACCCAGATGACTTTTACCTGTTTTCCGCGCAGCGCTTCCCAGGAGCCGGGGAAAGCGGCGGTTTCCTGGCGAGTTTGGCGGAAGGGCGAGGCCGGCCCAACCTCCGCCGCGCTCACCGGCGCCGCGCTGTCGTAGGCGGAGGGAAGCTGCAGGGCGGAGCGGCGAATCCATCCGCGCGACAATCCGGAAATCTGAACGTGTACCCAGGGCCCGTTGGTTTCCACAATCTGGAACTCGTCTTCGGCTTCGGCCAGGAAGAGAAGCTTGGCGTCATCTTGCGGGCGTTCCCGCACCGGAGTGCGCGATTCCTTGACCGCGGCCAAGTCATTGGGTTGGGCCTGGTGCTGCAGGATCTGTTCCAGGTTCTTGGCTTCCTTGCTGAGTTGCTGGATGTGCAGGTCATCAGCCGCGGCCTGAGCCGTGGGAGTTGGGGAGCGCGCGGGCAATGTGGCTTCCCCCACGGGAGGAAGAGCGAGAGCGCGGGCCGGCGCTTTGCGGGGCGCGGGGGCGGGGGACGATTTAGCCGCCGGGGCGGCCGCTGATTCCATGCCGGGACCGGACGGAGCGGCCGGGCCAGCAGCCCCACTGGACTCATCTCCCAGCACATCGCCCAGACGATCCAGCAAGTCCGTCTCCAGGCGCCCGTTGGAAGGCAGCACACGGTAGCCGGACTGTGCGGCGAGGGAAGCGGCGTACCAGGCGGTGATGCGGGCGCCGACGTGCACCACGCACGAGCCAGGACCGGAAGAGACTACCTGCAAGGAGTACTGGTAGTAGGGCCGCTGGTAGCGGTCCAGAGCCTGATCGCCAGCAACAAAGCCATCCAGAACCGGGAGGCGGCCGCCGGCATAGGCCTGCAATCCTCGAAGCGCCTGTTCCACATTGCTCTTGGAGCGAGGGAAAGCGCGCTGCACAGGTACTGACTGCGCGGCAGCGGCAGCAACCAGCAGGCCCGCGGCCAGGAGGCAGAACAATCGGGTAGGCAAGCGCCTGGACTCGGTCACGGCAAGGGCTCCAACTGGCTGTGGTACACCCAGCCATGATGACCGGCATTGGTTTCGATGCCGTACCAGTAAGGGGTTACAACAAGGAGCAGCACATCAGTGTTGGCGGGAAGTTTTTCAACCGTGGTGGCGCTCTGAAAGGGGGCGGACTTAAGTTGAGCGCCGTCGGGCTTAACCCGGCGTTCCAGTTGATGACGCAAGCTGTTGACGTGCTGTTCCAGTGCCTGTTCCGCGGAGACCGCGCCGGCGCCGTCGGCCGAAAAGGCCGCGCCCTGCTGCTGCGACTCGCCGGCCGGGACGGAAACGGGTCGCGAGGAGGACTCCTCCAGTTGGCGCGGCTGGCGGCGCAAACTCTGCAGCTGCCGAATCTGCTGCTGAATGGCGCCGTATTCGGCGGACTCCACGCCGCCTTCAGACCAGTGGACGACGTGGCGGGCATCCACGAAGACCGCATCAATCCGCAGGTCCGTACGGGAGGCGTTCACCGCTTGCACGATATAGCGGACGGTAATAGTGCCGATGTCGCTGCTGTCCTCGAAGTAGCGGGGCGCAAGCACGTTCTCGTCAATCTTATAAAAAGCTTTGCCGGGGCCATCCCATTTGCCAAAAACCGCGGCCGAGTCCGCCGGACGGGCGCCCAGCAGGATCTTTTCCTTTTCATAGGAATAAGTGCCGTGAACGATGGGGTCTTCGCTGGCCGCCTGGACGGCTTGCAGTGCGTCGGCTTCAGGAGTGTCAATTTCTAATTCCAGGGTATGCCGAGGATGGGCTGCGCTGGGCAAGGCCAAGGCGGGAATCGGGGCCAGCAACATGGCCAGGCAGCAAATAGCGGCTAGAGACAACGCGCTTCCCCTGGCGGCGAATCTCGCCGCTGGCATTTGGATTGTGGGCATGAGTGATGACACGCCGGAGGCAAGCGTCTCGCGGATTAGTAATCTGCGCAGACAGCTGATGTCAAGAAGAAAGTGGCCCGCAGGTTCGGCTGCTGTTTTTGGGCCGGCGTAAAAGGCGGAGGCGCAGGCGTGTTGCCCGCCGGTTGCTGGCCAAAGCTGGCAGGGTTTGTATGAGCAGAGCATCGGTTCTGGGCCGCCAGGAAACGTCGGTCAATATATCGCATCGCAACCGGAAGCCAAAATTTTTTCTTGACTGCCGTGTGGCGGCATGATAATTACTCCAAACCTTTTAATTGGTCCAGCGGTAGAACGGTTGGACGAATATCTTTTCGCGGTGCTTTTGGGGTCGCGGCCAATTTTTTAACTATCACGACGGGGAGGACGTTGAATGCCCTCTTTCGCACAAGGCAAGTTTGCTGGTGCGCTGTTGGCAGTGTGTCTAGTGCTGGGATGCGCGCCAAGAGCTTTTGGCATCCCGGCTTTTGCCCGCAAGTACGGGCTTCCGTGCTCGGCCTGCCACGAGGCATGGCCCAAGCTCAACGTTTTCGGGCAGACTTTCAAGGATAACGGCTACCAGTTGATGAACGACCGGGATTCGCCCATCTGGCAGAACCCCTCGTATTGGCCGGTAACTTTCCGCATTACCCCCAACTGGCACCGCGAGAACACAAACAAGGTGGCGGTGGATGCCACGCCCGGGGTGGCGGGAAATCAGGTCGAGCGCTCGCTCACTAGCCACGGCTTCGACCTCTCCGGTCTGGACATTCTCACCGCGGGCACCCTGTACAACAACATCTCGTTCCTGCTTACACCATCTTCCGACAATACCGGCGCTTTCCACTTTGAGTCGGCCTGGGTGCGCTTCGACAACCTGCTCAAGAGCCCGTGGCTGAATTTCAAGTTCGGCAAGTTTGAACTGGACAACATCATCTCTGAAAAACGGATTCTGAACCTGTCCAACAACAGCGGGTCCTATCAGCTCTATCACTTCACCCCGCTTTACGAAACGCAATTCGCCAACGCCAACGTTTTCGGGCAGATCGGCGACAACCAGCTGGGCATGGAAGTTTCCGGCCATTCCCACAGCGACCGCACCCGCTATGCGGCGGCCTTGTTCAGTTCCAACGACGGCAACGTCAACCTGCCCAACGGAAACAGCTACACCACCTACCTGGACATTGACCACGCTTTCGACACGGGCAAGCTGGGAGTGGACCGCTTTGGGGCATTCGTCATGTACGGGACCGCCCCCACCTACTACCTTACCGATTCGGTCAGCATCGGAGGGCCGATACCCGGCGCCGGCCTGGGCAACAAGAGCTTCAGCCGCGAGGGTGTGTGGGCAATAATCTACTTCAAGAAGCTGGATTTCACTGGCTACTTCCAGCACGGCTCAGACAACGCATATTTCGCAAATGGAACAGCGTCCAACGCGGCGCTGCCACTGGGAGCGCAATCGCCCAGCTGGAACGGCGGCTTTGTTGAGACCCATTACACGTTCAACCCGCAGCTGATCTTCATCCAGCGCGACGAGTTCGTGCGCATGTCGAAGCAGCCGCTGCCCTCGCTGCCTTCCAGCCTGGGCAACATTGACAACTACACGGTCTCCTTACGCTGGTATCCGTTTATGTACAGCCGCGCCGGTTTCGCCGTTGAGCCGGAATACGCGTTAACCCGGCAACAGGGCGCCGCGCCCATCACCGGAACCAGCTTAACCACCAGCAGTGTGTTTGTGGGATTCGACTTTGATTTCTAAGAGGCATCGGATGCGCACAAGATCAACCACGTGGTCGTTGTTGCTGGCTGTGGCTGTGGTGCTGGCGTTCTCCGCCGCGTGCTGGGCCCAAGTCACGCAGTATGACGAAGACCAGCGCATGAACATGGAGAGCCATATCGGCAAGCTGACTGGACATGCGAAGGATGGGGCGCCTCTCTATAAGCGGTTCTGTATCGGCTGTCACGGACCGATCGGAGATGGCGAAGGTGAGAATGCGCAGTGGATTGATCCCAAGCCGCGCAATTTCACCCTGGGAATTTTCAAATGCCGTTCTACTCCCACCGGCACCTTGCCCACCGACGAGGACCTGTACAACACCATCGGCCGCGGGCTAGTCAGCTCTAATATGCCGCGCTGGTTTCCGCTCACTGATCAGGACCGGGCGGACCTCATCGCCTACGTCAAACATTTCTCGCCACGCTTTGCGAAGGAGAAACCGGGGGCGGCATTGGAGATTCCGCCCGAGCCACCCGTAACCGCGGAACGTGTCCAAGCCGGACAACAGGTTTTCAAGCGAGTGGAATGCTGGAAATGCCACGGCGTGGAGGGCAGAGCCAACGGCCCTTCCTCTGACACGCTGACCGACGATTTCAATCGCCCGATTAAGCCTTTCAATTTTCACGATGAAACACGGTTCAAGTGTGGAGAGACCGATCGCGACTTGTACCGCATCTTCATGACCGGGCTGGACGGCACCCCCATGCCTTCTTTCGGAGACAACATCAAGCCAGACGAGGCCTGGGATCTGGTGATGTACCTGCGCAGCTTGCAGCCCATGAACACGCCGGAAAAGGCAATTGCCAAGAAATTGGGATTGAAGCCGATTAATCCGAATGCACCCGCGGCGCAATCTGAAACCAAGTAACAAAACGAGCACAGATCTCAGGAGAAACATTCCATGAAAAGTCTGTACAAGTCCGCAGCGATTTTGGCCGTGCTGGTGGTGGTCGCGCTGGGACTGTTGTCAACGGGAGTCCACGTCAATGCGGCCGCGGAAGGCAAGGTCAGCGGCACCATCAAGCTGGAGGGAACCGCGCCTCACATGCGCCCCATTGACATGTCCAAAGACCCGACCTGTGCCAAGCAGCACCCGACGCCGGCGCGGCTGGAGAACGTGGTGACAGGTCCCAGCGGCGGCTTGGCCAACGTGGTGGTCTACATTTCGCAGGGGCTTCCCGCCTCCGCGGCGGCAATCGTGCCCTCCAAGCCGATTGTTTGGGACCAGAAGGGTTGCATGTACCAGCCTCATGTAGCGGGTATGGATGTAGGCCAGCAACTGCAGGTGGTGAACAGCGACCCGACAACGCACAACATCCACCCTCTACCACAAATGGGCGGAGGCAATATCGGCTGGAACAAATCCCAGCCTCAAGGCTCGCCGCCTTTCAACACCAGCTGGAAGTCGGAGGAGGTGGCCATCCCGGTGAAGTGCAACATCCACCCCTGGATGCATGGCTACATGGTGGTGGTAAAGGGCCCGTACGGAGTGAGCGATACCAGTGGTTCGTTCACCCTCGACAACGTGCCGCCTGGGACCTACACCTTGACGGCCTGGCACGAGACCTACGGAACGCAAACGCAGAAAGTGACGGTTGCGGCCGGCAAGCCAGCCACGGTCAGCTTCACGTTCAAGGCCAAGTAGCATTCCTCCATCGTGGAGCCGCCGTCACCCGGTTGGGCGGCTTCACTATCAGGTTATGCCGGCAGCAGGCCGGCAGAGGCAGGCACTATGGGCAAGATTCTAGCTGTCACCATCATTCTCATCGCAATCCTGTCGGCGGTTCCCATTGTGATGCACACGTGGGTGGCGCCGGCCGACGTCTCCGTCCATGGCCACTTGATTGATGAGCAGATGGCGGAAACCATGGTGGAGGCAGGCATCGCCTTCCTGGCGGGCCAGATTCTGCTGGGCTTATTCATCTGGAAATTTTCCGATGTCAAACCCGGCGCCAGGATCAAGAACTTCCCCGGCGGCGCCATGGGCCTGGTGATCGGAGCGTTTCTGCTGGTGGGAACGGAAGTACTGGCGCTGGGAGTGTTTGGCGTCAAAGCATGGTCAGAGGTGTACTTTCAGCCGCCGGCAGCCAACGCTATGCCTATCCAGGTGCAGGCCGGCCAATTTGCCTTTTACTTCCGCTATCCCGGTCCGGATGGCAAGTTCGGTCCCATCCATCCCGAACTGATCAATGAAGGTACCCAGAACCTCTTTGGCCTGGACCAGGATCACGATCCTGCGTCCAAGGACGACATTGTTACCGCGGAAATGGCCATTCCGGTCAACCACGAAATCCATCTCCTCATGCATACCAAGGACCTGGGGCATTCGTTTTACGTTCCTGCCTTGCGCGTGCAGCAGGATTTCGTTCCCGGCCTGGACGTGAGCCTGCATTTCACGGCCACTAAGACGGGTAAATATGAAATTGTGTGTACCCAGCTTTGCGGCCTGGGGCACTACAACATGAAAGCCTATCTTGAGGTGATGTCGGAGGCCGACTTTGCCAGCTGGTTGAAACAGCAGGCAACAAACCAGTAAAGGTGGGGGCCGGGGGCGGAAGCTGCCGGCGAAAAAGATCTTGTTGAGGTGAGGACATGCACGACGCACCGGCGCACGTGGTTCATCAGCACGCTGCACCCACCAGCTTTATCCGCAAGTACGTTTTCAGCCTCGATCATAAGGTGATCGGCAAGCAGTATTACGCCTTGGCTCTGATTGCGGTGCTCACGGGCATGGTGCTGTCCTGGCTTATGCGCCTGCACCTGGGCTGGGTGAACCTGAAGATTCCCGGGTTGCACCTGTTGTCGGCTTCGGGAGCACCAGGCGATGTGATGACTCCCGAGTACTACCTGCAACTGATGACCATGCATGGCACCATCATGGTCTTCTTCGTGCTAACCACGGCCCCGTTCGCCGCCTTCGGCAATTACTTTTTGCCCATCCAGGTGGGCGCGGAAGACATGCCGTTCCCGCGCTTTAACATGATGTCGTTCTGGGTGACGTTCACCGCCTTCCTGGTTCTGATCTCGTCATTCTTTGTGGGCGACGGACCGACCCTGGCAGGCTGGACGCAGTACGCGCCCCTGAGCGCGGTGGGCGCAGCTGCCGGACCGGGCCAAGGCGTGGGCGAAGTCCTGTGGGCGAGCGCCATCGCGATCTTCTGCGTGGGCCAGTTGCTGGGTTCCTTGAACTTCATTACCACCACCCTGGACATGCGTACTAAGGGGATGAGTTTGTGGCGGCTGCCGTTGAGCGCCTGGGCCTGGTTCATCACCTCGGTCATGGGTCTGACGGCTTTTGCCGTGCTGATGCCCGCCTGCATCTTGCTGATTCTCGATCACGTGGCCGGCACCAGCTTCTTCGTGGCCTCCAACCTGGTCCTTAACGATCAACTGCAGCCCCACTCCGGCGGCTCCACTCTGCTGTGGCAGCACTTGTTCTGGTTCTTCGGGCACCCGGAGGTGTACATCGCGATCGTGCCCGGGATGGGAGTTGTTTCCCATGTGCTGATCGCCAACATGCGGCGTCCCATGCTGAGCCACCGGGTGATTGTGTACTCCATGGGCGCCCTGGCGGTTCTAAGCTACATGGTGTACGGGCACCATATGTTCGTCAGCGGCATGAACCCGTTCTCGTCCCTGGCCTTCTCCTTCCCCACTCTGATCATCACCATTCCCTCCACCATCCTGGTGCTGATCTGGATTGGCAGCCTGTACGGGTCCAAGCTGCGGATAAACGCAGCGTCGCTGTTTGCTCTGGGATTCATCTCACTGTTCATCAGCGGCGGGGTGAGCGGCTTCTTTCTGGCGCAACCCTCCATTGACATCATGCTGCACGCCACCTATTTCGTGGTTGGGCACTTCCACCTGGTGATGGCGGTGGCCGCTATCTTCGGAATTTTTGCGGGAACGTATTTCTGGTTCCCCAAGGTGACGGGCAGAATGATGAATGAGACCCTGGGCAGGATTCACTTTTGGCTGACGTTCGTGGGAGCATACTGCATCTTCATGCCCTTCCACTACCTGGGAATTGCCGGCAACGTGCGCCGCTACCAGGCGTTTGTAGATGACTACCTGGTGGGACTGATACCTCTGCATCGCTTCATTACCGTGGCCGCCCTGATTACCGGGGTGGTGCAGTTCATCTTTCTCTACAACCTGATCCACAGCGGCTTCCGCGGGGAGAAGGCTCCGCTGAATCCGTGGCAAGCCACTTCACTGGAATGGAGCACGCCGTCGTCGCCGCCGCCCTTTGACAACTTCGGAGGACGGCACGTGGTGGTTTATCACGATCCTTACCAGTACGGGATCGAAGGCGCGACCGACGATTACGTCATGCAGGATTCGCCCGCGCAAATTCAGTCTGTGCGCGACGAAAAGTAAGTAGGGGCTAACCCTGGGGAGTTGCTGATGGCCACCACAGTTGATAAACCGGCGGATCTGGAGCAGCGCGGAGACCACTTGCGCCGTGCCAGCTCCGGCAATGGCGGGGGCCTGGTTCCCGCGGAGGGCCGCTTGCCCTCAGTGGAAGACAGGTCGCCGGCAGCCAGCACAGGCATCTGGGTAGGGCTTACCGCAATTTCCATGACCTTTGCGGCGCTCACCAGCGCGTTGGTAGTCCGCCAGGGCGCCTCTACGGATTGGCAGCGTTTCACGCTGCCCTCGGTTTTGTACTTCGACACCTGCATTCTGCTGGCCAGCAGTATCACCTTGGAGCTGTCGCGGCGGCGTTTCGCCTCCGCGCTGGGAGGGTTGCGCGGCAGCGTGGCCGGCGCGGCAAGCTGGCTATATCTCACCTTTGTGCTGGGAATGGTTTTCGTGGCTGGCCAGTATGTGGCCTGGCTGCAGCTGCGCCACCAAGGAATGTACCTGGCGACAAATCCCAGCAGCTCCTTTTTCTACGTAATCACGGCGGCGCACGCGCTGCACGTGCTGGGCGGCTTGGGTGGCCTGGTTCTGGTGGTCTACAGGATGAGCAAATCAACCCTGCGCCGCAGCACGCTGGATATAGCTTCGCGCTACTGGCATTTCATGGATGTTTTGTGGATTTACCTGTTCTTGCTGTTGTGGTTCAAGATGTAATCGCGGCGGTTGGGAGGCACGATGAGCCAAGCTGATACGGTAATGCAGCATGCGGGGGTGATGACGGAGCCCGCGTTTTCTGTTCCCGCAAGAAAGATGGCGATTTGGCTGTTCATCATCGCCGACGCGGCTACCTTCGCTGCCTGCCTGGTTGCCTATGGATTTTTGCGCAACGGCACCCCGAACTGGCCGACCCCCTTTAAGTTCTCCCCGACGGTAATCAATGCCATGGTGATGACCTTTGTCCTGATCACCAGCAGCCTGACCATGCTGCTGGGGGTGCGTGCCGGCAAGGCAGGAGACAGGACGTCCGCCTACCGTTTCACTATGATTACCGCCGCCGCCGGCATTCTTTTCGCGGTGCTGCACTTGCGTGAGTGGATGGGGATGATTCACGAGGGCGCTACGCTGTTCCACAATCCCTGGGGCACCGGGCTGTTTGGCGCCTCCTTCTTCAGCATTACCGGCCTGCACCTTACCCACGTGGTGGGCGGCGTAGTGGCATTGCTGGTGGTGGCAGCACGCTACAAATCCGGCCGCCTCAATGCTGAGCATCTGGAGGTTGTCGGCCTTTATTGGCACTTCGTGGACCTGGTTTGGATGTTCGTGGTCCCGTTTGTTTACCTGTTGAACGTTGCTCGCTGAGAGTCAAAAGGGAAGGAGCAGAGCATGGCGGATGCGCCCGATGTCCTAAGCACGGAGCCGGCGGCCAGGTACACGGATAGCCTCGGCAAGTACATTGTGATCTATCTTTGCATTTTGGCTCTGGCGGCGGTGCAGTTCGTTTTCGCCTACAGCGGAGTCCACAGCGGGGGGAGATTTGCCCGCATGTTCCTGGTGGCGCTGGCGGAAGGCGGCTTGGCCCTGCTGTTCTTCATGCACTTGTGGGCTGAAAAGCGTGGATTCCTTCTGTTTGTTCTTGTTTTTACCGGATTTGTGCTGGCGGCCATGCAATATGGCTGGACCGACAGTTATCGCATGGAACGCGGTGTTCCCAACGCCCACATAGAAATTGACACGGCTCGCTAACTGACCGGGGTAACTGAAATGCGGCGATTAACGGTGTTGAGCAGTCTGGTGGCCTTGGCGGCACTAGCTTCAGCCGTTCCGGCGTTCGCCCAAAGCTGCGCGCTCTGCTACACCCAGGCTGCATCCTCAGGGGCTCGGATGATTCAGGCCCTGCAGAGTGGAATCCTCATCCTCGTCATTCCGCCTACTCTTGGTTCCGTGGTGGTCATCGGCATTCTCTATCGCAAGCGCAACCACTTTCACCAAATGGGGGATTGAGGCCAGAGCTCGCATTCTCAGGCTACTTGTGCCGAACCGCGCTCGCTGCGATCAACGCGCCACTACAAGTGGCGGCGATCTTCCCTATTTTGTAAACGTCCCCTGGCTTCTCAGTATATGAACACGGAATAGTGCCCATCCTGCCTCTAGGCCTCCTGACGGTGCCAGACGGGGATTTAAGATTTCGTTTACCGCAAATCGGGGCAGAACATAAGTGAGCAGCAGTTCCTGGCTCATCTGTCCCTCGGTCGAAGAGGGGAACCAGTGTTGCGATCTGTACTCATGAACGGGTTGGCAATTTTTCTTCTTTTTTTGTCCTTAGCGGCTCAAGACCAAAGCACGCGGCTAGTGGTCGCCCTGCACGGCAAATACGGCTACATCAACAGCCAGGGCCAAATTGTTATAGCTCCGGCGTTTGCCTTTGCCTGGCCGTTCAGCGACGGCCTGGCATCGGCCTGGGTGGGCGAGCAGGGCAAATCCAAGGCCGGTTACCTTGACCAGACCGGCAAGTTTGTTATCGGTCCTCGCTTCGACGAAGCGCGTGGCTTCCATGAAGGCCTCGCGGCGGTGGCCATCGGGACGGAGTGGAGCTTCATTGACAAGACTGGGTCGCGGCTCACAATGGATGATTATGAGGATCTGCACGACTTCAGCGAACAGCGCGGCGGGTTCCGGCTCAAGGCGCGGTGGGGCTATTTGAACCCCAAAGGCCAAATTGTCATCGCTGCGCAGTACAACCTTGCTGGCCAATTCCGCCAGGGGCTGGCCTGGGTGTTCCGCGGCAATCACTGTGGTTTTATTGATCCCCAGGGGCAGGTTGTCATTCCCTTGCAATTTGACCGCTGCGGCGACTTCGCAGAAGGGCTGGCTCCGGTAGAGGTCGAAAAACGCTGGGGATACATCGACAAGACCGGTAAGTTGCAGATCCGGCCCCGCTTCTTTTCGGCGCTGCCCTTCGCCGAGGGTTTGGCCGGAGTGGGCAGCCGCGGAGCATGGGGCTACATCAGCCACAGCGGACAATTTGTAATCCGCCCGCAGTTTTATAGCCCAACGGGCCGCCAGGCAGCCAACAGCTTCTCGGGGGGCAAAGCCTGTGTGAAACTGCGCGACAGGTGGGGCTATGTGGACCCGCACGGTAAGGTCGTGATACCGCCCCAATTCGTGCAGGGCGGCAACTTCCAAGGCGGCCTGGCACAGGTTTGCGACACTGCCACCCACTGCGGTTACATCAACCAGCACGGCCAATACATCTGGGCAGGCGAACGCTAGCCTACAGAGCCAACCATGCCTGTTGTTCGAATTCCTTATCGGCAACTCTAAGAGTTTACGGGAGCGGCTTCGGGCGGCTTCCAGGAAAGAGGTCCCGGCGAGAGACGCGTCGCTTACGAACCGAGGAGGGACAACACTCGGGGGTAAGAAATTTTTCCGTATCCTCTTGGACGCCGTGAGGGTCTATGCGCCTGGAGAAGACCCCTGCCATGTCCCTCGCCTCCGAATTTCGCAAGCACACGAATCACCGTAAGCGGCAGACCCACTGCCAGGCTGGCCACCCTTTTACCTCCTCCAATACCCGCGAGGAAGTCTGTATGCGTAATGGCAAGGCGTACCTGGTGCGTATCTGCAAGGCTTGCGAACGGGCGCGCTACAACTCGAAGACAAAGCGATAGAACCATCAATTGATATTCCGGACCTTCCCGAAGGTGCTAGCGCGCACACTAGAATTTTGGCAAGACTGCAGATGGGAGTCGCTACCGGTCGGCAGCGGAGTGCCAGGGCGTGTTTGTGCCTGCAGTTCGCACAGGTGCGCACCGTTGCGCGGCTCCCGGGAGATGGAGGCGATATATGGCATTGGTAAGAGTTAAAGCCGATTGGCTAACGACCAGGTCTCCTAGCCAGACCAGTCGCGTGAGTCGACCTCGATTGGCTCCGAAAACGCGCGGGGGGGACAGTGAACTCGCGTTTGAACGCCCGGTTAAAAGCGGGTTCGGACTCATAGCCGACTTGGGATGCGATCTGTGCCACCGAGTAACTGGTCGAAGCCAGCATTTGCGCTCCCAACTGAAGTCGCCAGCGTGTGAGGTAGGCCATTGGAGGCTCGTTGAGGTAATGGCGGAATCGCTCAGCCAGCACCGAGCGTGACAGCCCCGCTTCTCTTGCCAAGGAAGCAATGGTCCACGCCTGCGCAGGATTCCGGTGCATTAGCGCCAGCGTCGTTCCGACCTCCGAATCGCGGGCGCCAGCCAACCAACCAGTTTGCCCGGCTGGAAGGTGCGCAATGTAGGCCCGCAATGTTTCAATAAACAAAACCTCCGACAGCTTGGCTAAGACTGCTTCTCCGCCGGAGCGAGAAGGGTCGGCCTCGTTCACCGAAAAGCGAATCGAGTTCTCCCATCTGCCCGAAGCATCATCACGAATGCTGACTTTGAACACCCGCGGCAGGCCGCTAAGAAAAACTTGGCTTAGTCGCGGGTCGCAGGCCATGAAGCCACAGACGAATTTGGTAATTTCCCCTCCACCACCCAGACACGACCGCTTCAACCCTTGGGAAAAAATCCGCGCTAGTTCCTTCGCCATATCCACAGACTTGGTTGGAGAGCCGTTTTCGAGGAAGTGTGCGTCGCCGTGAGGAAAGATCACAATGTCGCCCGCCTCAAGAATGATGCGCGGCCCATCCGCTAAGCGGGCAGAGGCGCGCCCTTCAGTCAGCAGGTGATAAATAATGACGTGCCTCGCGGCCGGTGCTACATACGGTGCGACCGTGCGCGAGGGTGGCGAACAAAAACTCCACGGAGAGGAAAATTCTCCGTTGTAGAACATCGCCCCTTGGAGCTTAACCACCTTCAGCACTTCGGAAAGCACATCCATATGTCCTCCCGTGGGACTTCCGGCGAACTTTCCCGGACTGTGGGGCAAAGCCATCATACGGCAAGCATGCGGCAGGCAAGAAAGCCGGACGCATGGATAAGTATGGATCGCAATAGTGGCGCATAGTAAGCCTCATTGAAGCCTTTGCGGATGCGAAAAGCGCTTCAAGTCAATTGAAAATGCAGAAGGAGATGACGAATGCCAACCACAAGCGATGTTCTTGATCAACATCTGAAGTGCTTCAGAGACAACGACCTCGATGGCGTTGTCGCTGATTACTCATCGGATGCCGTGTTGTTTGTACCCGGCAAACTACTAAAGGGACGGGACGCAATCAAGCCTTTTTTCCAGGCTTTCTTTGTGGAATTTGCAAAGCCAGGCACGTCGTTTTCGATGCGGCAACGACAGGTTGAGGGTGATTACGCTTACATTTTATGGAGCGCAGAAACAGCGGACAATTCGTACGAAGCCGCCACCGACACGTTCGTTGTGAAGAGCGGGCAGATCGTGGCGCAGTCCTTTGCGGCCAAGATCACCCCGAAGCCCTGATAGGCCAGTCCAGCACGTTCTTAGCGATGAATGGGAGATTGCGGATTGGCCATGACGACCGCCGCGATCGGTGCACTTTTTGCAGGTGAATAAAAAACATCGGAGGGAATATGAGCACCATCACAATTACACCGGAAATCAATGCCCTGAAGGCCCGACTGAAAGAAACGTGGACGGCCGGAGACTACGACCGATTCTCTCGCTATATGGAGCAGGGCGCGCGTATTTTCTACGAACAACTCGATGTTCCCGCGGGATGCCAGTTGCTCGATGTGGCCTGCGGCTCGGGCCAGGTTGCGCTGTGGGCGGCTCGTGATGGAGTGAAGGTCACCGGCGTGGACATCGCGCCGAACCTCGTGCAGCGTGCGCAGGCGCGCGCCAACGCGGAGGGTCTCAACGCCCGCTTCAGGGAGGGTGACGCCGAAGCGCTCCCATTTGAAGATGCCAGCTTCGACGTCGTAACCAGTCTGGTGGGAGCGATGTTTGCTCCCCGACCGGAGCTCGTGGCTCGCGAGCTGCTGCGAGTGTGCAGCCCCGGAGGCACCATTGCCATGGGAAATTGGACGCGCGACGGGTTCATCGGAGAAATGTTCAAAACCTTCGCAAAGTTCATCGCTCCTTCCGGCATGCCGGCCCCGGTGTTGTGGGGGGACGAGGCTGTCGTACGCGAGAGACTGGGCCACGGAGTTTCCGACCTTGCGATGACGCGCCGCCAATACAGCTTCACCTACCCTTTCCCGCCGGCAGAAGTGGTCGAGTTTTTCCGGCAGTATTATGGGCCTACCAATCGCGCGTTTGCTTCGTTGGATGAAACGGAGGCGGCAAAACTTCGCGATGAACTGGAAGCGTTGTGGTCCACCCACAATCGCGGAGGGGACGAACTCACCGTAGTTTCATCGGAGTATCTGGAAGTGATCGCAGTGAAAGCCTGAGGTTCTGGGTTTGTCCGCTGCGAATCTTTGTACGATAAGGAGATACAAATTATGACTTTAATGCGTCCGGATCCAACCTTTTACCCGTCACCGGGCATGGCGATGCAAGCTCCGCCAGAACGCCTCGCATATGTCGCTCTGCTCAACGCCGGCAAGAATGGACAGCGCGATGCCATGGGAGTGATTGACCTCGATCCGAGTTCGTCCGAGTATGGGCGACTCGTCGGGCAAACGGAGTTTCCACGGGGCGATAATGAGCTGCACCACTTCGGCTGGAATGCCTGCAGCGCGTGTCTTTGCCCGCAAGCGCCGCACCCGCACATGGAACGCCGCTACCTCATCGTACCCGGAATCGGGTCTTCGCGGCTCTACATCTTGGACACCAAGCCGGACCCCAGGCGGCCGAAGATCGTGAAGGTGATCGAGCCCGAAGAGTTCATCAAGAAGACCGGCTACACCTCGCCCCATACGATCCATTGCGGGCCCGACTGCATATATGGAAGTGCGCTCGGATCGGCTAGCGGAGACGGCCCGGGTGGCATTTTCTTGATGGACGCGAACACGTTCGAGCTGAAGGGCCAGTGGGAAAAGGAGCGTGGCCCGCAGCAACTGGCCTACGACTTCTGGTGGCACCTGGGACACGACACGATGATTACCTCCGAATGGGGCACGCCAAACATGGTAAAAGACGGTGTCAACCCGGAGCTGCTGCTGGCCGGCAAGTACGGCCACAAGATTCATATCTGGGACCTGGACAGACGCCGTCATCTGCAGGAACTGGATCTGGGCGCGGAGCAGCAGTGGGCGCTCGAACTGCGACCCTCTCACGATCCGAATAAGGCCTACGGTTTCGTCAGCGTGGGCGTCTCGCTTAAGGACCTGTCATCATCGATCTGGATGTGGTACCGGGAGGATGGTGGTAAGAACGGCAAGTGGGCGGTCCGCAAGGTGATTGAAATACCCGCCGAGCCCGCCGACCCGGAAAAACTACCGCCGCTGCTGAAGGGCTTCAAGGCGGTGCCACCGCTGGTAACTGACATCAACCTGTCGCTCGACGACCGCTTCCTTTATGTTTCGTGCTGGGGGACCGGGGAGTTCATCCAGTACGATGTTTCGGATCCGGCCAACCCGAAGAAGACGGGCTCGGTCCATCTCGGCGGCATCGTGCGCCGCGCGGCTCACCCCAACAAGCCGAAGCAGCCGCTCAACGGCGGGCCGCAGATGGTTGAGATCAGCCGTGATGGCAAACGTGTCTATTTCACCAACTCGCTCTATTCGCCGTGGGACGATCAGATCTATCCCGACGGGTTAAAGAGTTGGATGGTGAAGCTTGACGCGGACCCGAAGGGCGGAATGAAACTCGATCAACGATTCTTCGTCGAGTTCGACGGGCTGCGTGCGCATCAGGTGCGGCTGGATGGCGGCGACGCCTCATCTGACTCCTATTGCTACTCAGAGGCGCAATGACACACATGGACATGGGCTCAACTGCGTTGTGGCTGATGCTGCTCCTCGGCGCCTACCACGGTATCAACCCCGGGATGGGGTGGCTTTTCGCGGTGGCGCTGGGGATGCAGGAGCGGAAGGGGAGTGCGGTGGCGAGGGCGCTCGCCCCGATCGCGCTTGGCCACGCATTGTCCATTGGCATTGTGGTCATGGCTGCCGCATTTCTCGGCATGGCGCTGCCGCGGGAGGCGATCCGCTATCCCGTGGCAGCACTTCTGTTCGGTCTTGGAGTCTTCTCGATGGTTCGGCATTATCATCCGCGCTGGGTCCGTATGCAGGTGGGCTTTCGCGACTTAACGGTATGGTCGTTTCTGATGGCATCGGCACACGGTGCTGGTTTGATGTTGCTGCCTGTGCTGCTGGGCAGCAGCACAGTCGAAGCCGCAAGCCAAATGGCAGGCCACCATCACACATCCGGGGCCTCCAGTCCTCTCGCGGCACTGCTCGCCACTGGAGTCCACACGACCGCCTATCTTGCGGTTACAGGGCTCATCGCGTGGGTGGTTTATAGCAAACTCGGCGTCGCGGTTCTCCGCAAGGCGTGGCTCAATCTCAACCTGGTATGGGCTGCAGCACTGGTGGTCACGAGCGTGGTGACTCTGCTGATGTAGCCTCCTAACTTGTGGCGCCGGGTTCTAGTCCCCGTCGCTGACGCCGCCCAGCGCCCGCGTTTCATTTCCCCTCGAAGATCATGTTGCGGATGACCTGCGCGTGTTGCTGGTCGGCCGATGCCTGGTCGCGCAGGCGGTCCTGGTGACAGTGAGCCCTGGTAGTGATGCGAGTGTGCCACAGAGTAGTCAGGCACAACTGACCCTCCGCGGCGCGCCGATTACCTACTTCGGCAGCGAGGTGCCGTCGCGACGTTTTAGCACGGGAGGTCCATTATCCTCGCCGGTATTGGCAGGGTTGGGAGCCGCGACGGCGTCATCAGCCGTGCCTTCGCCGTTCGCCTGCGCACTGACGCGATTGGCTGTGGGGCTGGGGACCACGGACAGCGGCTCCTCTAAACGGAAGCTCAGCACGGTCTCCGAACGCAGCACCACAGGTTTCGCTTTTTTCATTTCGGAGACGCCGGTACCGGCTCCGGCCCCGAGGACCGCACCAATGGCGGCTCCTTTGCCGCCGCCGGCAATGGCCCCGATCAAGGCGCCCAAGGCCGCGCCGCCACCTGCTTTTTTGGCGGTGCTGGCGCCTTCCGACTTGCCCTGCCTCTGGTATTGGTCAGTTTGCAGCGAGTAATGGCGGCCATTGAAGGCAAGCTGGGTGAGTTCCACGGCCAGGCTGGACTTGCCGGTCAGGCGCCCGGCGCTCTTCGCCTCTACGATGCGGCCGGTTACATCCTGCCCTGCGGGAATAACCGTCTGGCCCGATTCATCGGCGAGAGGGCTATCCAGGGTGGCGCGGAAACTTTCACCGGGCTGGTTACGGGAGGAATCAATCGCACTGATGAGGCGGACGGTCAAGGTTGTGCCCGAGGGGATGGTTACCGGCTTGGGAGGCGTGAGCGGCGCCGCAGCTTTGGCCGGGACAGCGGGGATGGTCGGGGCGAGGGGTGCGACTGCCGGCTTGGGCGGCGCTGGCGGAGCAGACGCGACAGAGCTCGCCGGCGCAGGGGAGGCAGTGCGGGCGGGAGCAGGATTTGATGGCGACGGTGGCGCGCTCGCGGCGGCGGTCGAATACGGCAGGGTTGATGTTTCCGACTGCGGAATGGCGGGGGCTACGTGGTGATGTGCCGTGCGCACGGTTTTGCGGGGCACAGGCGCTGTTGCAGTTCGACCGTGATGAACGCTGATGGTTTTGGCGGCTGTGGCGAGGGATGGGGCTTGCTTAACGGCGGGCGCCGCCGCAGCAATCGCGGGCGCGCTGGCCGGCGGGGCAGCTGGAGCGGCAGCTGCGGCGGGCGTCGGCGCCTTGACCTGCAAATCGTTGATGACGGTCCTTACTCCTGTGACGTTTGCGGCATCGGCCGCGGCCGCCAGGCGTTCAGGTTCGCTGGTGCTGGTTCCAGTGAGGGTGATCACTCCGTTGCTGGCCTGCACGTTAATATTGCGGCTGCCTACCCCCGCGTCGCTCCAGAGTTTGCCGCGAACCTCGTTGGCAATCTGAGCGTCATCATGCGGGCGCGCGCATGCCGCTAAAAAGAGCATCGGAGCTATCACTATCCATACAGAAAAATGCCGCAGCCACAGATATCCCTTCATCACCCCTCCTGGCTAGTACAGATATCTTAACTCATTAAGACTCCCGCGCGGGAGAGGGGTGCGGGGTCTTATTTGCCCTACGTAATCAGTAGGTTAGAAGATATTTTGGAACAATCTCGTGAAGCAGGGAGGCCGAGTTCGTTAGCAGCTGCCCGTCAACAATGCCAAGCAGGTAAACGTCGCAACCGGAGGCCGAACAGCCGCCGGCGATTATTTTTTTGTGAAGCTATAGTGCCCGGAATTGGAGCCGATGCCTTGCGCTAAGCCTTCCAGGATGTGATAGCGGCTATGCACATCCCAGAACATGCCCGTGAATTTAAGAGCTAAGGGCGCGACCAGGTTAGCCGCCAGGCCAATGATTTCCGATTGCAGCTGCGAGCCGGTGGTGTTGCCCAAAGAATTCATTTTGCGCTCCAGCACGGAGCGGCAGAAGGCGCCTCGATCGGCGGGAGGATCATTGCCATCCCATTTTCCGGCGGCACAGGAGACTGCCATTTCGGTGACCACTCCGGCCTGCAGTTCCTTGGCCAGGCGAGGATCGCTGAGTTTCAGGTTCCAGTTTTTGGCCGACTCAATGGCCTTTTTGGCGCCCGAATCCTGCTCCACCATCCTGACCCACTCGATGCTGGCTGCGATGGCGGTATTCACGGCCAGTTGCTGGTGGGCCAAATCGGAGGCATCGTCGCCGCGTGCCGGAACCGCTCCCGCATCATGGTACTGCGCCTGCGAGCGCAAAGGCTGGCCGGCAGTTTCGTACTCGGTGTACATCAGGCGCGAGTTATCGTGGTTCATGTGGGTGTGAGTATTGGCCACGCCGGGGATGGGCGGGTAAATTCCTGAGGTCACATGGAAGGGCCACTTGTCGGGATTTCCGTGCCGGGCGCGAAACTCAAACCAGGTAGGCGCGCGAAAGCCGTCTTTGGACAGTTGAACCATCTTGACGTCGGTCTTGTTGAAATCGTTGTGGATCCAGTCGGAGTGGCTGTAAAAATCCTGCACCGCGTGCAGGGAAGCGCCCAGGGTGATGAGGGTCAGGACCTTGCGGGTGCGCTCGTCCAATTTCAGCTTGTTGTAGCCGGCGAGCAGGGAGCGGGTGTTCTGCAGCAGGTGGGTAAAGAGGTAATCGAAATTGGAGTTGCGCTGAAAATCGCTGCTGAGATTGTCGAAGTGGAGGAAGAGGGCGGCGCCGCGCACCTGCGGGTTGTCGGCTCCGTATTGAGTCAGCGCCTCCAGTTCCTTGCCCTTGAGGCTTTTGGAGGCGTACTCGGAGACCGGGCCGAAAAAGTCGGGGGAGAAATCGCCCAGTTGCATAATCTTCCATGCGTCCTCGGTGAAGCCAAACTGCTCGCCAACCTTCTGGCTGCATTGCGAGTGCCAGTAGGTGTCGAAGCCGGCGGCCGGAGAAGTAAGAAACGCGGTCAAAACCACCCACGCCAATAATTTTCTTGCCATCGCAATCCTGTACCACAAACGCCGGGCGGGCGTTGAAAGAGTTTACGCCTTCGGGTAGCGATAGTGTGCAGCTTGACGAGGAAAGGACAAATTCCGTAGGCGGAAAATAAGAGCGTCAGTTGACTGGCTTGGACTCAGCGGAGACTCAATCTTGCGCGAGCACTTTTGCCTCTGCAGCTTCGCGATTAGAGGCATTCTCCTGCTGTCGCGGCAAATACAGTTTGAGAGTAGTGCCGTGCCCGGGGGCGGTCTGGACTGACATGTAGCCGGAGCTTTGGGCCGCGATGCCGTAACTGGTGGCGAGTCCCAAACCGCTGCCTTCCTCCTTGGTGGTGTAAAAAGGCTCGAAGATGTGGGAGAGCACCTCCCTGCTGATTCCGCTGCCGGTATCGCTGATTTCCAGCACGACGTAGGTCCCGGTCTTGGGAATTGTGGTGAAGTATTCGTTGGAGGGAGGTTGCTGAAGAGCAATATTTCTGGTGATTATTGAAATCTGCCCAGTTCCCTTCATGGCATCGCGGGCGTTGGCTATCAGATTGAGAACGATTTGTTGAAGCTGTACTGGGTCTGCGGTGACCGGGCCCAAGTCTTGGCCCAGCCTGGTATCAATATGAATGTTTTCCCCGGCCAGGCGCTTGATCAAGTCCAGGCTTCTGATCACCACGTCGTTCAGGTTAACGGCCTGCTGTTGCAGCTTCCTGCGGCGGCCAAACACGAGCAGTTGACGGGTCACCGCGGCGGCGCTTCTGGCGGTTTGCAGCGCTTGCTCAATATCTTCGCGTAGTGGAGTACCCACAGGTCCTGCCTGGCCAATGGCATGCTCCAGATTGAGAGTAATGCCGAGCAAAAGATTATTGAAATCGTGAGCCACACCGCTGGCCAGGCGGCCGAGCGCCTCCATTTTGTCGGCGTGGCGCAGGTGTTCTTGAAGGGCGTGCTGCTGGGTGACATCCTCGACAATCGCCTCCACGATTTGTCCGTGCTCCTGCGAGCCGGTAACCATATGCCCGCTGAGCCGCACCAGAAGCTTGCCTTCCTGGCGCCGCTTCCATTGCATCATCAGGGGACCGAAATTGGGCTGATGGGCGGACATTTCTATGAAGCGGTGTTGCTCCGCCGCCTCCACGAACACATCGGCCGAGAGGCGCAGCGCCTCCGCCTCCGCTTCTGTGTCATAACCCAGCATTCGGAGCAGGGCGGGGTTCACGCTGAGGAAGCGGTCGTTGGCGTAACGGAAGATGCCGTAGGGCGCGTTTTCAATAAAGGCGCGCAGCTGCGCTTCCGAGCATTGCAGAGCTGTCTCGGCATTTTTGTGCCGGGTAACGTTAATAAAAGTGCCTTCCAGCACGTCAGGCGCGCCGTTTTCGCCGCTGACGTATGCCAAATTGGCCAGTACCCAGACCGGGGTTCCGTCGCGCTGACGGCCACAAAACTCATGGTTGGTCAACCAACCCTGCTGGCGAAGTGCGGCGATCACGGGCGCTGTTTCCTCCGGCTGCAAAAAGAACTGAATGTTGGGAGATTGCAAAAGTTCATGACGTGACGAATAGCCCAACATGTGGGCGAATGCCTCATTGCCCTCTAACAATTTACCTTCCAGGGTGGAGCGGAACATGCCCGCGGGGTTGCGCTCAAACAGCAGGCGGTAACGTGTTTCCGAATCGCGAAGCGCTTTCTCCGCCAGCTTGCGGTCGGTAATATCCTGCAGCACACATGCTACGCGGTCCACCCCCGCCTGGCCCTCAATGGGGAAGTAGGAAATCAGCAGGTCCCTCTCGTCCCGGCGTGGATAGGTGTATTTCACCTCGAAGCTGACGATGTTTCCCCGCAGGCACTCGTCCAGTTTTGCCTTGAGTACATCTTCAAAAAGATGTTTGTTCAAGACATCTGGAGCCCGACGGCCGATGATTTGTTCCCGTTGCATCCCGCGATACTCGAGGAAGGCTCGATTGGCAAACAGATAGCGGTAATCGCGGTCAACCACCACGATCATTTCCTGCAGACCCTCGACTACTTTTTCGTATTCGAGCAGGCGCTCTTCGGCTCGTTTGAGTTCGGTAATGTCGGTGCTGGCGCAGGTAATGCCCACGATTTCTCCAGTT
>DATJEH010000110.1:0-16008 GCA_035496875.1 Terriglobales bacterium
CCAGTTAACCGGGCTGCTGAATCGCAGGAACCTGGATGAGGTGCTCTCCCGTGAGATGGCCCGCTCTCAAAGAACCGGCACTCGGCTGTCGGTGATCGTGATTGACATTGACGCCTTTGAAGCCTTGGATACGCGCTTCGGCCATGTCGTGGCCGAACGCATCCTGGTCGACGTCTCGCGCATGCTGAAACGGAATTTCCGCGCGTCTGACCTCCTTCTGCGCTACGCCGAACATCAGTTTCTGGCCATTCTGCCTGAAACGGATCGCGGAGAAGCGCAAATTGCCGTGGATCGGCTGCAGGGCTCATGCGGAGTCGGGCAGTGGAACCGCCGTAACCAGGAGTTCGGTTATGAATTGGGTCTGAGCGCCGGTATTGCGCAGTTTGTTCCCGATGCGAGCACGGTGGAATCGCTCATCGAAGCCGCCGACGCGGAAATTTACAACTCCCGTCGGGAGCGCGCCCGCCATCCCAGGCCGGTGCCGCAATAGCCCGTTTCAGTCCTACGCGCCCTCTCCGTCGGCCGCGTTGCGGGCGGCTTGCAAATTAATCCCCAGTTGCTCCGCTTTCTTATACAGGTGGCTGCGCTCCATCCCCAGTGCCTTCGCGGTGTTGGTCACATGAAACTGGTTGCGCTTCAGTTCGGTCAGGATGGTTTCCCGCTCAAAATCCTCGACTCGTTCGGAGAGCGGGCCCGAAGCGCGCGTCGGCGCACTCCCGGACACCTGCAGCTTGGGAAGCGCCGTTTGCACGCACTGCAGGTCCACGCTACCGTCCGGTGACAGCAGAATCATGCGCTCCACCACGTTGCGCAGCTCGCGCACGTTACCGGGCCAGGAATAGTTCTGCAGCGCCTCAACCGCTTCAGGCGTAAAGGGCGCTTCCTTCCAGCCGTTTTGCGCGCACACCTGGCGCACAAAATGCCCGATCAGTACCGGAATGGCCTCCCGGCGCTCCCGCAAGGGCGGCAGGACCACGGGGAACACGTAAATCCGGTGGAACAGGTCCTGGCGGAATTTCCCCTGCACCGCCAGTGTTTCCAGGCTGCGGTGTGTGGCCACGACCACCCGCACATCTACCGCCGTCGGCCTCTCAGCACCGATGCGCTCGATTTCGTTTTCTTCCAGCACCCGCAGGAGCTTGGCCTGCATGGCTAAAGGCATATCGCCAATTTCATCGAGAAACAGCGTCCCGTGCTGCGCTTGCTCGAACTTGCCAATATGGCGCCCCGCTGCCCCGGTAAACGATCCCTTTTCGTGGCCGAACAGTTCCGATTCAATCAGCTCGGCGGGAACCGCGGCGCAATTCACGGTCACGAACGGGCCGCCGGCGCGCGAACTATGCTCGTGCAAGGTGCGCGCCACCAACTCCTTGCCGGTCCCCGTCTCCCCGAGGATGCAGACGCGCGTCTCGCTGGCCGCCACGCGTTCCACCTGCGCCATCACCCGCCGCATGGCATCACCCGCCCATATCATCTCGTGCTTGCCCAGGCGCTGCCGGAGCTGCCGGTTTTCCGATTCCAATCGCTGCAACCGTAAGGCGTTCTCCACCGTCAGCAGCAGCTTTTCCGTGGAGATCGGCTTTTCCAGGAAGTCGAGGGCGCCCAGCTTGGTGGCGCGAACTGCCATCTCAATGTGCGCCTGGCCGGACATCATGACTACCGGCGCAGTCACTCCCTGCGTTTTCAAATCCTCCAACAGGCTCAGCCCGTCCTTATTGGGCATCACCACGTCCGAAAGAATCAGGTCGAATGCCTGGGCCCTAGCTAATTCCAGCGCCTTAGCCGCGTTGTCGCACACCGTCGCTTCATGTCCGGCCAGCCGAAAGGCACGCGACAGCGAGGCCAGCGTGTTGGCTTCGTCATCCACGATCAGCAGGTGTGCTTTGGCAGCCATGTGCGTCTTTTATCCTGAATTGGCGCTGAATCTTGCCGGCTCCTTCCGGCGACTCGGCAATTCGATCGTAAACGTGGTGCCCTGCCCGGGCGCGCTCTTCACCGCAATCCTGCCCTGGTGATCGCTTATCACCGATTGCACGATCGCCAGCCCCAGTCCGGTGCCGTGCTCCTTGGTAGTGTAATAGGGCGTGAACAGGCGGTCGCATTCCTCTTTTGTTAAGCCGCTCCCCATATCGCTTACCTCAATACAGACATTTTCACCGCTGGACCGCGTGCGCAGGGTGAGGGTACCGCCGTTGGGCATAGCGTCAATCGCGTTCAATACCAGGTTGGCCACCGCCCGGCGCAGCAGGTCCGGGTCGGCTGACATTTTGTCCAGCTTGTTATCGAGATGAAGGCTGGCGGCAATCGCCGGCCGCCCTTCCGCCCCCATCTGCGCCTGGTGTACCTGCAGCACGTTGCGTATCAGGTCGTTCAGGTCCACGGCTTGCAGCTGCGGTTGGGGCATTTTGGAAAATTCGCTGAAGCGGCTGATGATGGCCTTCAGATTTGCGATCTCGGCCAGCAGAGTGCCCGCGCTTTCGCGGAAAACCTCGTCAAACTGTTCGCCGCCGTGCTCCCGCGCCTTGAGCAGGTTCTCCACTGTAATCTGCAGCGGGAACAGCGGATTTTTCAATTCGTGGGCCAGGCGGCGCGCCAGTTCACGCCAGGCCGCCACCCGCTCCGCCTGTACCAGACGCTCGCGCTGCTCCGTCAAATCCTGCGTCATTTGGTTGAAAGCATTCGCCATCTCGCCCAGCTCATCGCCTGATTCCACTTGTATCCGCGCCTGCCAGTTGCCGGCCACCACTTCGCGCGCCGCCTGCGCCAGCTGTTCCACCGGCCGCGTGACTCGGGCCGCCATCCAACTGCTCAGGATGATTGCCAGCACCAGCGCAAGGCCGGCAACCAGCAGCGCCGTGGAACGGATCCGCGCTTCCACGGCAACTAGTGCTCTCCTGGAATTGCCCACCAGCAGCATTCCCAGCACATCGCCCTGTTCGCTCCTCAGCGGGATAGCATCAACACTCTCGCTCTCGGCAGGGTCCGCCGACCAGTTCACCACCGCGCTTTGCTCCACCCCCGTGGCCTGAACCCGGTCCACCAGTGACTCCAGCTTTCCCGCCTCCTCTATGGGTCCAGACGCGGCCAGCAACGACGTCGGGGAATAGTTGCCGCCGGTGCTGGAGTACAGCATGGCGCGCGTTCCTGCAGGCAGCTCCAGCGTCCCCAGAAATTCCTGGTCCAGCCGGCGCCCGCCGATCACGTACAACGGCTTGTCCCCTACCCGGATCTCTCGAATGGCGAACAGCCCCAGCACCGTGCTGTTGGGAAGCTCTTCGCGTTTCAGAAACGAGTCGGCAGAGCGCGCCGGAGCCGCGTTGGCCAGCAGCGGCTCTTTGTAGCCGAATTTCGCCGGCCACTGCGCCGAGGAAATGATGCTGCCGCCTCCATCGGCAAATTCCAAGAAATCCAGCTGCTGCGCCTTAGCTTCCACCCCCGCCTGGTTGACGTAGGCGCCTGCATCCGCGGGCTGGCGGTCCAAGTCAAGGGCCATGCGGCTGGCCGATTCGCTGCCCGCGATGGCTTCCACCCGGTCCGCTACCTCCTGCCCCCGGCGGTTGAATTCCCGGTGAAACTGCGCTACCAGCGCCCGCGTCCGCTCCTGCTCCGACTGCTCGAAGGAGCGCCTCGTTATCACTGAGACTGTCCAGGCCACGGCTGCGACCGCAACAAACACGGTCAGGGTGAACATGAGCAACAGCTTGCGGCGGAAGCTCACGGTCTGCTCCCGCTCAGCCACACGTCTGCCACTCGGTAGTCGCCGAACAGGTCAGCGCGCCAGCCCTCCACGCCTGGCCCGATTGCGGAAGCTTGTGGCACATGAGCCAGAGGAATGATGCGCCCCGACTGCAACAACTCCTTCTCCCGGGCATAGAGCTCTTCGGCCGACGTTCCCTGAAACTGCGGTACAGCCAGGCCAGCGGCCGTGGCCACCGCTTGCAGCGCAAGTTGCGGCTGCGGCGAAGCTAAGGGAATTCGCAGCAGGCGCACATCGGCATTGGCCGTCGAAGCCGCCGTCTGGAGCTGGATGCCCACATCGCGCGCATTCACCGCCACCCGCTCCGCAATCAGCTGGTTGGCCGGATCGCTTGCGTCGTAGGAAAGCGTAATGGCGCTCGCCGTGGCCGCCGTCACATTTCCAGAACGCTGGCCTGTTTGTGCAAAAAGCATGGCATAACCGGTCATCCAGTTGGGTAGAATCGCCTCGGCTGCCTCTCCCTGCCCCTGCAGCAGCACATCTACTATGGAAGCACGGTCAATGCCAGCGGAGAGCGCCTGCCGCAGGCGCGCCTCCTCCGCGGACTCCGCCCCGCGCGTGAAAGCCAGGGCAATCAGTTCGTTGGGAGCTGATTCCACAGTGGTCCGGCCAGATAAGCCGGCGCGGCGCACCTGCTCAGGAGCCACTTCCACCACGTCCGCTTTGCCCAGTTCCAACGCAATCAACTGCTGGCGCCAGTTCTGCCCCAGCAAGGCAACCACGGAATCCACAAACGGCCGCCCTCCCCAATAATCCTCATTCGCAGCCAGCACCAGGGCTCTTCCCGGTTGAAATTGGCTGATCTGAAAAGGGCCTGTGCCCAGGAGCTTGTCGCCGGCGTGCCGGGCAATTCCGTTCCGCGGCAGAGCCAGTTCCGCCGGTAACTGGGGATCGAAAGCGGTGGTTTCGATTACTACGGAGTCTCCGCTCGCGCTCACCCTCCAAGCCGGGTTGGCCGCGCGCAGCGAAGCTGCAACCGCATCCGCCGTCAGCGGCGTGCCATCGTGAAAGTTCACTCCCGGCCGCAACCAGAACTGCCAGCGTTGGTTCCCCACGCCGGACTCCCAGCGCGCAGCCAAATGCGGCTGCAAGCGGCCATGGGCATCGAACTGCGTCAGTCCCTCGAAAATCAGGGGAGAAATCTGCTTGCCTTGCGCCACGCTCAGCTGGGCCGGGTCGAGGAAGGGGGGCGCCTCGCGCAACGCTACGTGTAGAGTGCCGCCGTAATGCGGCCGCACCGCCGCCGCCGTCCCGCCGGCCAGCGCCAAAATGCTACTGATGACAAATAACGGCCACGCTATACGCCTCATATTTCCCCGTGTCTGGATTGCGTTCTACCGCCACTGCGCTGCCGTCGTCCTTGCTCCACAACGCGTTCAGTGGACCATTGAATTCTGTTGCAATGCCCACGGGCGCCGGTTCACGATCCATCACCTCGTAAGCGCGCAAGCTGTCGCCGGTTTCGGTTCTAGCGGAAGCCAGAATTTGCCATCCCGAACCGCAGTTGCTCTTCACCCCCGCGATCTCGCTGCCCCACGGCAGCCTGGGCGTAACATCATTGACCCCGTCCACCAGGTGCACCGAACCATCCACCGCCGCCAGTGCCCACAATACGTATTGCGCACGCGGAAGCGCAGCCGCCGAATAGAACGGCGCGAACGCATTCTGCTTTCCGATGCCCGGCGCCACCACCCCAGTGAAGAAGTTCCGCGCCGGTGAAAAGAAGCCGCGCACCCCCGAGGAGCCTGCACCCAGCGGCCAGGGATCGTCGGCTTCATGGCAGGCCATGCTCAACGGCGAACTCAGCACCGCCCCGCAAACCACTCCCGGCAGATACACGTCGAATAAATGCTCGCGGTTGAAGACAATGCGCCCGCGCAGGTCACGCGGCCAGGGACGCGCGTGCGTGATGGGAAACGCCTGCTCCGGCCGCCACTGCCCGCCTTCGCCGCTGAACAGTGCGACCTTCTCCCCATCCAAAACCAGCAGGTGTTCCGGGTTGCCCCCCGGGAGCACGGTGGCATCCAGGATGGGGCTCTGCTGCGACCAGAGCAAGGCGCGGTGAATGTTGAGCGGCGAACTCGGGCCGAAGCTGCCGGCCGTGCGCGCGCCCGGAACTGAAACCATGAGCACCTTTTCGTCGCCCCCGCCCTGATTCACCTGGGCAATCCACAGGTAGCTCTGCGCATTTTCCGAAAAGGTGACGCGCACGTTTACCGCCTGGCCGCTCTCCACTATTTTGACACCGAGCACCGCCAGTTCGGCTGCCAGCGCGCCCCGCGCCTGTTCCACCTCTGCCGGGCGAAGCGACGAACGGTTGTTTACCTCCAGCGCCACCGCTCCCGGCCCGGTTACCGCCGCAATTTCCTGGGCCAGGGAGCGGGCGGGTGCTCCCCAGTCGGCGCCCAGTGCAACTGGAACTGTAAGGAGCAGTCCCATAGCCACGCCGAGCATCAGCGGCTTGCTGATTCGCAGGAACATGTGTGGATGCTGCGAATTATAAACCGCCATGGCTCCCCCCCTCGGCGTTCGTATTGCCCGGTCTATCCGGGCGGCCCCTCTGGCGTCTATAGTTGGGGCCGCCCCCGCGAAAACTGCTACTGCGTGGGTGGATCATCGGGGGGCGCCGACGCGGCATGGTTCCCCATGCTCAGCCCGCGCAACAGGTCATTGGCGAACATGAACTTGCCGTCGGCAGGCACTACCATGATCTGCAGCTTGTCCGATAGCTTTTCCGCAATGATCTTGTTGATGAGAAGTGGATTCTGCTTCAGCACCGCGCCCTCGCTCTGCATCCGTTGCGTATCTGCCGCCGCGGTTAAACGAATGCGCTCCGCCTCGGCCTCCGCCAGCAATTTGCGACGCTCCATCTCTGCCTTGCTGTCAATCACCTTGGCCTGCGCGTTGGCCTCCGCGTTCTGCACCGTGGCCTCCTTGCGCGCCTGCGACTCCAGCCTGGTCTGCTCGATCTGCTGCTTCTTCAGCGGCAGCAGGTATTTCATCGCATCCGCCTCGCCCTTGGCTTGCAGCACACGCACCTGCGCCTGCCCTTCCGCCTGCTTCACCTGCTGTGCCTTGATGGCCTCTGCTTCCAGTTCCGCGATTCGCACCTGTTTCTGCTGAATCTCCGTTTCCACCCCCATGCGGTCGTTCTGCTGTTCCTTCAGCAACAAGTCCTCAAGCCCCTTGGCATACTCCGGCGGCAACTGGATGTCGCGCAGCATCACTTCCTTCACCACGATTCCATCCGCCCCCAGCTTGCGCGTGATCGCCTCCGCGGCTCGACTCCGCACCTCCTCCCGCTTGCTGGCGAATACCTCCCGCACCGTGTAATTGGGCACCAGCTCGCGCCATGTGCTGGCCACTACCGGCGGCACCAGTTCTTTTTCCACCGGCTGCGGCAGGCTGTTGAGAATGTAATCCAGATGCGGCGAATCCAGGCGGTAGCGCACCGTAATGGCAAGCCCCAGCGTCAGCCCTTCCTTGGCCTGCACCTTCATCAGTTCGGGCTGCGCCGCGCCAGCAGACGGCTTGGCCGCACCAGCATGGTCTTCTGCCATTCCCGTGGTGAATAACTGGTCGCGCGTGTCGAATAGCACCACTCTGTCAACGAATGGACGGACCACGTGCGCCCCTGGGTAGAGCGTTCCCGCCAGCGTTCCCGATAACTGGCTGACCCGCACTCCCCCCATGCCCGCCGGCACCACCACCAGGCTCATCGCCACCAGAATGGGCGCCCAGGCCAAGAGAGCCAACCCAACGCTCACACGCCAGCGTACTTCACGCTCTTCCGGCGCCGGCTGCCCCGGCTGCAACCGCGCCAGCGCGCGCCGCGCCATCGCCATCAGGTAAAGGTCGTATCCCAGCACCGCCGCCGCTGACCCGAACATCACGATCCCAACCGCCATCAGCACATACTTAATCAGCAACATACTCTTCCTCCTTCCGCCTCTGTTCTGACCTGTGCGCGTGGGCTCGCGCGAACATCAGGCGGAACATCCCGCCCAGCAGCATCTCTTCCACCAGCAACGCAACGGCTACAGAAAAAGTCACACCCGCCACCGCGAACACCGCCATCATTGCGTTCTCCATTTGCGTCCTCTCTCACTGGCCTGCCACAGCTTGCGCCGCGGAAACCTGCATGGTTGCGGGCAAGCCGCCAAACACTCGTGCCGTCTCAGCATCACGCTCAGAGCGAATCTCTACCTGGTCGCCTATCCGCACCAGTTCGAAAAATTGCGCCATGTCGCCATTCTTCATGCGAATGCACCCGTGTGAAGCCGCGCGCCCGATGGAGCGCGGCTCGTTGGTGCCGTGAATTCCATATCCTCTGCGGCTCAGGCCTACCCAGCGGGTCCCGATCGGACTCTCCTCGCTGGCAGGAATAACCACGTGCGGGTGGTAGTAGGTGGGATTGGTGATGCGATTGACGATCTCAAATTCGCCGCTCGGGCTCGGACTGGCCTCCGCTCCCACGGCCACGCGGTAAAGCTTCACCACTTTACCGCCTTCCAGCAGCGCCAGCTTGCGGTCCGCAATGCTGACCAGTACTACCCGCTTTCGCGCCGTCGCACTCGGCCTCGCTGTCCCGTCGGTTCCCGCGACGGTCTGCGATGAACCTGGCACCATCATCAGCGCCATCAGACCTAAAAAGAGGAGAACCTTTTCCGCTGCTTTCTTGATTCGACCCCGGTTAATGTCGCTCATCTTTGCACCCAGTTCCTGATCTGCAGGAACAGGAATGGCAAGGGCGATGCCGTTCGGAGCCCCTTATTAGTCAGCAGCTTGGGTGGCTTCTTTGGCGAGAAAATGTGGCTTGATCAACACACCGTGTCAGGCGAGACACGCTCACATTTTAGAGATTAGGTTGTTTTCAGGCCTTCAGGTGAGGAAGGAGTTCCTTGAAAGAAGACGTGCCGGAGGACCGCAGCAATTCATAGATCATCATCTCCGTGGAGGAGATGACGGCGCTGGCATCGCGCATTCTGAGCAGCCCTATCTTCCAGTTCCACTCCGCCCGCGAACTCACCGCATCGGAGGCGACATGCACAATGTAGCCCTGCTGCAGCGCCCCTAGCGCCGTCTGCATAACGCAGATGTGGGTCTCCATTCCGCAGAGCAGGACGGTGTTGCGCCGGCCGGGCAAGCCTTTCAGCGCGGCGGTGAATTCCTGGCTGCCGAAACAGGAGAACTCCAGCTTGTCCATGGGCGCAGCCTTGGGCAGCAGGGAGGCAATCTCCGGAACCACGTTGCCCAAACCTTTGCAGTACTGCGTTGTCAGCAGCGTGGGAATGTGCAGAATTCCCGCCAGCCGGATGAGCAGCTGCGAGTTGCGCACCAGGCGCTCCTTTTTGAAAATGGGCGGCAGCAGCTTTTCTTGAATGTCTACCACGACCAGCGCACACTGGTCGGCCACCAGCGGCTGGCGGGCAGCTTCGCTGAGCCCAGAAGGTGTGTTGAAGGTTTCCACTGCGCTGCCCATAGTTGCTCCCTTTATGCGCGGAATCCGGATGTTGATCTCCGTTATCTCCCTAGACGCTACGATTTTATCGCTTCGTGCGCGAATATACGTAGTTGGCGTGGCTGCACTCCAATGAACCCTTCCAGCAACTCTGGCCAGTGCACCGGCAAGATGCATCCCCCTTGTCGCAGGGCCAATCTAAATAACCGATCAAATAGTGAGCACGCGGGTTATGCACGTTTGCCGTTTACGGCTGGAGAGAGAACCGTTGTTTCCAGATTGGGGCCTGTAACCAGGCTCAGCCGAACTACCTGACTGCTATTCCATTTTGTTCCCCCGGCAGGAGGCTGGTCCTGAGTTGGTGGAGCGGGTGTACCCGATCCCGCAGGCGCCCTGCCTTAGGCAAACTGCGCCCTGAAAGGAGATGGACCGGTGTTTGAGGATAGCCTTATTGAATCGACGAACCGGATCAAGACCAGCCGTGGCAAAGCTACGGCAGTATCGTTCATCATTCAGATCGCGATTGTGAGCTTCCTGGTACTGATACCGCTGATTTTTGTGGAGGCTTTACCGGCGAAACAAATGGTGACCGAGCTGGCGGCGCCCCCGCCACCGCCGCCTCCTCCTCCACCGGCTTCGGCAGCCGTAGCCAAAGCGGCGCCGGTAGTGAAGGAGCAGCTCAATCCCAATGAGCTGCACACGCCCTCCCAAATTCCCAAACAGATTGTGAAAACCCAGGAGATGGCTTCGGCGGCAGCGCCCTCGAACGCTCCCCCGGCTATGGGCGGGGTTGTAGGCGGCGTGCCTGGAGGCGTTGCTGGAGGACAGGTGGGCGGCGTACTGGGAGGGGTGCTCAATTCCCCGGTGGCCGTGCCCAAAGTCCAATTAAAGCGGGTGCGTGTTTCGCAGGGCGTCTCCCAGGGCTTGCTCACCCACAAGGTGGACCCGCAGTACCCACCGCTGGCGAAACAGGCTCACATTCAGGGTACGGTGGTGCTGCATGCGGTGATCGGCAAAGACGGCCAGGTGCAGGGACTGCAGGTGGTAAGCGGACATCCAATGTTGTCGGCAGCTGCGATCAGTGCCGTGAAGCAATGGCGATACAAGCCGTACATGCTGAATGGCCAGCCCGTCGAAATTGACACCAACATAACGGTCAACTTCACACTGGCCGGAGCATAGTGCTCTGCAAAAAGCGGGTGGTCAAACGGCCACCCGTTTTTTTTTATCTCCGGCAAAGCTGATCTGAAAATCGCATGGCAACCCAGCCCCACAACGCCGGTTCTTTAACAATGTAGCGCTTTCTTTGCGGTGGGGGTTTCATGCTGAAAGATCTGCTCGGTCGCTGGCCGGTGGTGAAACAGATTCGCACCGGAGCGGACGGAACCGGGCCCGAGGCCTGGTCGGAGCACACGCGCAATCTTGTTCCTAAAACTCAGGGAGCCGAGGTAACGCGCTCCATCTGCCCTTACTGCGGGGTGGGATGCGGGCAGCTCATCTTCCACAAAGACGGCAAACTGGTGTCCATAGAAGGCGACCCCGATTCGCCGATTTCGCGGGGGCGTCTCTGCCCCAAGGGCGCCAACACGTTCGAGTTGCACACCCACCAAGGAAGATTGACCAAGGTACGCTATCGCGCACCCTACTCGGCCAAGTGGCAGGAACTTGACCAGGAGACGGCCATGGATATGGTCGCCGAACGGCTGTGGGAAAGCCGCGAGCACACCTTCATTGAGAAAAAAGATGGCGAGGTGGTGGCGCACACTACTGCCATATGCCACCTGGGCGGGGCGACGCTGGACAATGAGGAGAATTACCTGATCAAGAAGCTGTTCAGCGGCGGCCTGGGCATGGTGTCCATCAGCAACCAGGCGCGAATATGACACAGCTCCACGGTGCCCGGTCTGGGCACCTCTTTTGGACGCGGCGGGGCCACCACCGCGCAGCAGGACCTGAGCAACGCTGATGCCATCCTGATCATGGGCTCAAACATGGCGGAGAACCACCCGGTGGGCTTCCAGTGGGTGATGGAGGCGCGCGAGCGCGGCGCCAAGATTATCCACGTGGACCCTCGGTTCAGCCGTACCTCCGCCATGGCCGACATCTGGGTGCCGCTGCGGGCAGGGACTGACATTCTGTTCCTGGGCGGCATCATCAACTACGTTCTGCAGAACGACAAGTACTTCCATGAGTATGTGACCCACTACACCAACGCCCCCACCATTATTAATGACCAGTTCAAGGACACGGAGGATTTAGGCGGAGTGTTCTCCGGCTTCGATCCCGAGTCCAAGGAATACAATCCGGCGACTTGGCTTTATGCCGGCTCAGACATCAAGAAGGCCGATGAATCAGCGACGCACGCGGCTTCCGGCGGTGGGCATGCGTTGCGCGGCAGCCCCGGCGGGGGACATGGGCACGACCGCGGCGGTGAAGTAGCGAAAGAAAGCGAACAGCGGGAGGACCGTACCCTGCAGAACCCGCGCAGCGTTTTCCAGCTTCTGAAGCGGCACTTTGCCCGCTACACCCCGGAGATGATCGAGCAATATTGCGGAATCCCTAAAGATGTATTCCTGAAGGTGGCGGAGACGTTTGCCAACGCCTCCGGCCCGGACAAGACGGCGGCCATTTGCTACGCGGTGGGCTGGACGCAGCATTCCAAGGGAGTTCAGATCATCCGTGCGGCCGCCGTTCTACAACTACTGCTGGGAAACATCGGGCGGCCCGGCGGCGGCATTCTGGCCTTGCGCGGGCACGCTTCCATCCAGGGTTCAACCGATATACCCACACTCTACGACATCCTTCCGGGCTATTTGCCCATGCCGTATTTCGAATCCGATTCTCACCGCTTCGAGCAGTACGTGAGCAAACACAGCAGCAAGGTCGGTCTGTGGGCGAACTTCGACAAGTACATCGTCAGCCTGCTTAAAGCCTGGTATGGCGACGCGGCGCAGGAAGGCAACAACTGGGGGTTCGATTGGCTGCCCCGGGTCACCGGCGACCACTCCCACTTCGGCTATTGGCTGGAGATGATGGACGGCCAAGTGGAAGGCCTGTTCGTCATGGGACAGAATCCGGCAGTTGGCGCGCCCAATGGCCGCTTGGAGCGGAAGGCACTGGCCAAGCTGAAATGGCTGGTGGTCCGCGACATGGTGGAAACCGAGACGGCATCATTCTGGTATGACTCACCGGAAGTGGAACGCGGCGAGCTAAGTCCCGAAAAGATCGGTACGGAAGTTTTCCTCTTCCCTGCCGCTGGCCAAGGTGAGAAGGACGGCATGTTCACCAACACCCAGCGCTTGCTGCAGTTTCATAACAAGGCGGTGGATCCGCCAGGCGACGCGCGCAGCGAGACCTGGTTTATGTATCACTTGGGCCGCCGGCTGAAGCAGAAGGCGGCAAAGTCTGACCGGGAGCGCGATGCCGGACTACGGGCGCTCACCTGGGATTATTCCACGCACGGCCCTCATGCCGAGCCCAGAGTGGAGGACATAGACGCCGAAATCAATGGCTTTACGCTGGCGGACCGCGCCCTGGTGGAAAATTTCGACGCGCTGCGCAATGACGGTTCCACTGCCTGCGGCTGCTGGATCTACTCCGGTTTCATGCCCAGCCGTAGTGAGAACAAAGCCAATAAACGCGAGCCCAACGGCCTGCTGGGGCATGGCTGGGGGTTCGCCTGGCCCAAAGATACGCGCATCATTTACAACCGTGCGTCGGCCCGTCCCGATGGCAAACCTTGGAGCGACCGCAAGAAGCTGGTGTGGTGGGATGAAGGGAAAAAGCAGTGGACGGGCACAGACACCCCCGACTTCCCCAAAACGAAGGCGCCCAGCGATCCTGGCGACGCCAAAAACAAAACCGGCCTGGACGCGCTCGCGGGTGATAAGCCGTTCATCCTCCATCCCGACGGTTTAGGCTGGATCTGGGTAAGCAGCGGTCTAAAAGATGGGCCGATGCCCACGCACTATGAGGCGCTCGAATCTCCGTTTCGCGATCCGCTATATCCGGAGCACACGAGCAATCCGCCAGCAAAAAAGAAAGAGCGGCCTGACAATTCTTACGCCTTAACGCCCGGCGATGAGCGCTTCCCCTTTGTACTCACGACGTACCGGCTGACCGAGCACCACACGGCTGGCGGGATGACGCGCACGCTGTCCCACCTGGCGGAGCTGCAGCCTGAACTGTTCACGGAAGTTTCGCCCGAACTGGCGGCGGATGTGGGTCTGGAGCACGGCGACTGGGCCACCATCACCACGCCCCGCGGCATCATTGAGGCGCGGGTAATGGTAACCGCGCGCATGCGGCCGATGTGGGTAGAGGGACGCACCGTGCACCAGGTCGGCTTGCCTTATCACTGGGGCTACAAGGGAATGGTGAAGGGCGATATTGCCAATGATCTGCTGGCCATTTCGGAGGAGCCCAATGTTCGCATCATGGAAACTAAGGCCTTGGTGTGCAACATCCAGCCCGGCAGGCGTCCGCAGGGGGAGGCCGATCTCCAAGAGCTGCGGAGACAGATGCGGAGGGTGGCATGAACGCGAACATTCCTGATTTCTCCCCGCCCGGCTCACATGGACGGGTCACCGCTTTCCTGACTGATTCCACGTTATGCATCGGCTGCAAGGCCTGCGAGGTCGCGTGCAAGGAATGGAACGGGGTGGCGGAAGACGGCCTGAACTGGAGTGGGTTTTCCTACGACAACACGGGGGCGGTGGGAGCTTCCACCTGGCGGCAGGTGAAGTTCGTGGAGGGGGAGCCACAGCCGGGGCTAGGCGGTGCCGCGGGCGAAGTGAACTCCTGGAACTTTTCCTCCGATGTCTGCAAGCACTGCGAGCAGGCCGGCTGCCTCGAGGCTTGCCCTACCGGCTCCATTGTGCGCACCGAGTTTGGCGGCGTGTATGTTCAGCCGGATGTGTGCAACGGCTGCTCCTATTGCGTGGTTTCTTGTCCTTTCGGGGTGATTCAGAAGAACGAATCCGACGGCCGCGCCTTCAAGTGCACTTTCTGTTATGACCGGCAAAAGGCAGGGTTAGCGCCGGCCTGCGCCAAAGCTTGCCCCACTGAATCCATCAAATTCGGTGAACTCAGTGAGCTTCGCCTGGTGGCCCAGGAGCGGGTCAGGGAACTGCACAGCCGCGGCGTGCACGACGCTCAGATTTATGACCCACAGGACACCAGCGTCGAAGGCATCCACGCTTTCTTCCTGGTGCGCGGCGATCCGCGAACCTACAACCTGCCACCCAAGCCGGAAGTGCCAACCATTCATCTGAAGGCTGCCTGGCGGGCGGCTGCATTCGGTTCTGCCGCGCTGGTCGCTGGTTCGCTGCTGGCCTTCCTTGCCAGCCCCAAGGGTAGCGCCCGCCCTAAACCTGCCAGCAGGAGATACCGCCGATGAGCATGGAAGCGTTGCCGCAGCGGCCCGCATCCACCCCCGATCGCGCCACTGAAGCCCGCCTGCTGCAACTGCGGCGGGAAGCCGAGACTGGCGGCCGGGTAAAAGGGGCGGGCGTGCATCCGCCGGGAGCGCCCTTCCCCAAAGCCTCGCCGGAAGACGGCTACTACGGCATTCCGATGCTGAAACAGCCGCAGTGGAAGTGGGAGGTGCCGCTGTACTTTTTTGTAGGCGGGGCGGCGGGCTCGGCCGCGGTGGTCGGCGCCATGGCCAACTGGGTCGGCCGGGACCCTGAGCTGCGGCGCAATGCCCGGCTGGTGGCGGCGGCCGGCGCCATGATTTCGACCGGGCTCCTGATAGCAGATTTGGGACGGCCGGAGCGCTTCCTGAACATGCTGCGCGTGTTCAAGAAACAAAGCGCCATGTCCGTGGGCGCCTGGACACTGGCGGCATTCAGCACTTTCTCTGGGGCGACTGCCTTCGCTGAGCTGGTGGCGGAGCGTTTCGATTTTGCGCCTGTACGTATGCTGGGCCACATTTCCGAGGCATTCTCCGCCGCCCTCGGTCTTCCCTTTCACAACTATACCGGGGTGCTGATCGGGGCTACGGCTATTCCCGTGTGGAACCGCAGTGTCACTACCCTGCCGATTCACTTCGGTATGTCTGGGCTGAACTCAGCGGTGGCGATTCTGGAACTGCTGGGTCATAACAGCGCCGCCCTTAATATGCTGGGAATTGCTGCCTCAGCGGTCGAGACTTATGAGGGCGTGCACCTGGAACAGCGGTCAGAGGCGGCGCTGGAACCCCTCAAACACGGCTTGAGCGGCTGGATCACCCGCCTGGGCGGAGTGCTCTCCGGGCCCGCTCCTCTCAGCTTGCGCCTGGCGGCGCAAATCGGCGGTTCGCGAAAAATGCGCGCCGCGGCCTGCTGGTCGGCCATCGCCGGCTCTCTGCTGACTCGCTATGGCTGGATGCAGGCGGGAAAAGCTTCGGCGCGGGATTGGCGCTTGCCGCTGGAAATCCCTGAACCCGTGCCGGAAGCGCCGGAATTGCAGTCAAAACCGGAATTGCCGCAAATGCGCGCATGGAAGCGGGCGTAGGGGTTGAAGTGGCGTTTATGGCGCGGGCGCCCTCGCCCGCGAAGGACCTGCTCCAGCAGTTTAGCTCTGTCGCTCTGGCACTTGCCGCCCAGCCACCCGGTGCTTAATGACCACCACTGTGCCGGCAACCGCGCCGGCCCCCGCCAGAAGCAAGACCAGGCCAGCGTGGACGCTGCGCGCTTGCGCAATCTGCCCCACAGCCCAGGGAAACATGGCCCCGCCGGCCAGCCCGATAGCAAAGATCACGCCGAATACGGTGCCGGGGTAACGCCGGTATCGGTCGCCGATCATGGCC
>DATJEH010000111.1:0-5570 GCA_035496875.1 Terriglobales bacterium
AAGCAAGTTGCAGAAGAGGGTCAGAAAGCGGTTGGCCTGGAAGTGCCAGAAATAGAGCACGCGGTGGGCGCCGCCGTGAAAGCGGTTGCCGAAGACCGCGTCGGCGTGCCCGCTGAGGATGGGTTGCAGCAGTACCGGGTAGTCGGCCGGGTCATATTCCAGATCGGCGTCCTGCACCAGGATGATGTCGCCGCCGGCCTGAGCGAAGCCGGTGCGCAGCGCCGCCCCTTTGCCGCGGTTGCGGTCATGAAAGTGCAGCTTGATGCGCCCGCGCTCTTCACGCTCCAGGTCGGCCAGAACTTCGCGCGTGCCGTCGGTGGAGAAGTCGTCCACAATAACCAGTTCCTTCTCCAGCCCCGCCTCGGCCTGCAGCACCGTGCGCACCACCTGCGCGATGGTGGCTTTTTCGTTGTACACCGGCATCACCACCGAGACCGTGGTGAGCGGCTTCAGGCGGTCGCCGATCACGCGCACCGGCTTTACCAGGATGCTGCTCTTTTTGCCCGCTTGGGTAATCAAATACACCCCCAGGAGTAGCATTTCCGGCTCGATCGGGTGCCGGTATCGTGGATGTGGGAACACTAAATAATAAACAATGGGATAGACGAGGATAAGCCAGAAAAAAAGCGGGGCGCCGGGCACTTTTTTGCGCAAAGCGTGCCCTAGTCCCCACAGGGCAAGAATGGAAGAAGCCAGAAACAGCGAGTTCTTGATCGGGGCCAGGGCGGCGATTTTGGAGGAGCGCGGCAGCCCCGCCCAGAAGTAAATGAAGCGCTTAGCGCTCAACCCCACAAAGCGCGCGGGATCCTGGGCGATAAAGGCCAGGGCCTCGTGCTTGCGTTCAGCGATGTAGGCCAGTTCGCCCAGGCGCTGAAATTCACGCATTTGCAGCACGTTCTGCGTGGGGTGCAGATACCACATCCAGGTGCCGTCGGCGCCGGGGCCGTTGCCCAGGCGGAGTTCGGAGCCGAAGTTGTCGCGAAGGAAGATGAATTTACCCAAGACGCGGTAGTTGCGCGTGATCCAGGGCGCCACCAGAGCAGCAAAAACGAGTAACGCCACCGCGGCTCGCGCCAGTGACGGCAGCTGCAGCTTCCTCCGCCGGTCCCACACCCACAGCAGCGACACCGGCAGGAACGATAGCAGAGAAGGATTGTTCAGCGCCGCCACTCCCCAAAGCGCTCCCAACGCCGCCCACAATCGCCAACCGCCCGCGTCCTGCAGTTTCAGCACGCACAGGAAAATTGCCGCCAGCAGCAGCGCCGAGAGGCTGGTTTCCCAAACCCATTTGGTGGACCAGTACATGGTGAAGGGCAGCACCGCCCACATCCATGCTGACCACAGCGCCACGGTATAACCGAAGGTGCGCTTGCCGATCAGATAAATGGGAATGGCGGTAAGCGCCGAAAAAAAGCTGTTGATGGTAAGCAGCACGAACGCCGAGGCGTAACTGTAAACCCCAAACAGCCGAAAAATTCCGGCGGTCAGGTAGGGATAAAGTGGCGGCTCCCATGCCGTGGGCCCTGTGGGCGTCTGAAAGGGATTGCTGAAACCGTGCCCGGAAGCGATAGCGGCGGCGATGCGCCCCATCTCGTAGCCAAAATCAAAATGACCTTCGGCGCTGCGATAACGGTAGGTGTGGAAAATCAGAATGGCGCCGAGACGCAGCAGGAAACCGACGGCAACAATCCAGAAGAAGGAGTCGCGCCAGTTGCGCCCGGACGCCCGGGCAATGGCCGGCGCCGGTGCGGCCGAGTGCGAGGTAAACGTGTTTACCGCCATCGTGGGAAAGTTTACTCATTCTCTCACGATTGCCGCGATGTCTCGCGCCAAACGCTGCGTGGCCACCTGCGCTCTCGCCTATGGGGGTGAGCGCCGCTCGCCTCTCTCCCCGCCTTCAGGTCACATTAATGTTCTTTCCGCGAATATTTCTGCTACAAGAGAGCGGGCATGAAAGCCTGGAAGAAATTTCTTCTGGCCATCGTGGTGGTCGCCACAGTTGCCTCCATCTGGGCGACTCTGGTGCTGCGGCGGGGCTTTCGCGCCACCGCTGAGCCCTCCCCCTGGGAAGGGGCAGTAGCCCGCAGCGTCCGCAATCTGGCCATCCCCACCTTTGCCCGCCAGCAGAAGAACCCCTTGCCGCCCACTCCGCAGAATCTCGAGCAAGGGCGTGACCATTTCCTGGCCCGCTGTGCCCTCTGTCATGGTGTGGATGGCCGGGGCCAAACCCCAATGGGAACCAGCCTCTATCCGCGCGTGCCTGACCTGCGCTCGGCCGCCACGCAGGCTCTTACCGACGGAGAAATTCACTACATTATCGAAAACGGTGTCCAGCTTACCGGCATGCCCGCCTGGGGCAATCCCCACCAGACCGCGGGCGGCGATAGCTGGCAACTGGTTCTCTTTATCCGTGGCCTGAGCCCTCTGACCCCGCGGGAGAAAACGCAGCAGGCCATCACCGCCGCCGCCGCGCACTACGTCGGGTCCCAAGCCTGCGAGAAGTGCCACCAGCAGATCTACCAGCGCTGGAAAAAGACCCCCATGGCCAATGTGGTGCGCGACCCGGCCACTCACCCGGAGGCGGTCTTAGCAGATTTCTCACACGCGCCTTTCAAGCGCAATCAAATCGCCCTGGTCTATGGCAACATCTGGAAGCAGAACTACTTCACCAAGGTGGGCGGGCTTTATTATCCCCTGCCGGGAAAATGGAACATCGGCCAGCACAAGTGGATGCCTTATCTGGTGAACGATGATTGGTGGGCCGCTTACTTCCCGCCGGATAACAAGCAGCGTCCCACGGCAACCCTGTGCGACGGCTGCCACTCCGTGAATTACAACGTGGAAACGCACACCGTCACTGAGTGGAATGTGGGTTGCGAGCGTTGCCACGGCCCGGGCAGCGAGCACGTTTCCCATCCCAGTCGCGGCAACATTCTCAATCCCGCGCGCATGGATTATGTCGCCGCCAATGACGCCTGCATCCAGTGCCATTCCCAGGGACGCCCGCTGGCCACTCCCCTGGCCGGCAAGTACTATGACTGGCCGGTGGGCTACAACGTGGGTCTCAAGCTGCAGAATTTCTGGCGCCTTGAGCCTCATCCCCTGGGCGCCGCCGGCTTCTACTACTTCGCTGACGGCACCGCACATAAGAACCGCATGCAGGGCAACGATTTCGTACAGAGCGTGATGTACCGCCGCGGTATTACCTGCTTCAGCTGCCACGACGTGCATGGCACCAGCAACTATGCCCAGCTGCGCCAGCCCGCCGAGCAGATTTGTCTGGATTGCCACGGCCCGCTCTCGCCCAATGGGCCGCGCACCGCTACCCTGGAAGAGCACACGCATCACAAAGCCGGCACTCCCGGCAGCCGCTGCGTGGATTGCCACATGCCCCAGATCCAATCGGAAAACGCTCCTGGGGCCTTCGTGCACGCTCACACCTTCCGCTTCATCTCCCCGGAGATGACCGACAAGTACGGCATTCCCAACCCCTGCAACTCCTGCCACAAGGACAAGTCCACCCTCTGGGCGCTGGACGCGCTGCGGCATTGGCCCGAGCGCTCTCCCTGGCGGCTGCAATAGCCGCCATTCTGGAAGCACCCGGCTTCGTGGAAGCACCCGGCTTTAGCCGGGTGATCAGGCGCTTCCTTCTCCCATTCCGAGCGGACTTTAGTCCGCGAGGAATCTTACTGGGAGGCAGGATTTTCACCATACGGAAACAGCAAAGCTTGCAAGGTTAGCTATACTAGTGCCGCCAAGCACGCCAATTCCTCGCCGGAGGCACACTGTAGGGTTATGGGCAGCCTCTCCCCCGCCGTACCCAGCGCCGCACCCGTCTGCAACCTTCCACTCATCCTCCCACTTCACGCCGCCGGCACCCATTTGCGCCGCAGGGCGGGCAAAGTTGACGGCCAGGCGCGCAGGGGCCGGCTCAGAAGCGGTCCCCGGAACCGCGTCTTGTTGTTCGGAAAAATCCGCGAACTGGCGTTGTATCGGGCGGAGGTGCTGCGCGCCCACGGTTTTCTCGTGGCCATTCCGGAGACCAAGGAGGAGACCGTTGCCGCCATCCGCCAGGGCAACTATGACGTGGCCGTGTTTACCTACACCCTTTCCAACGACACGGTGGAGGAACTGACCGAGCTGGTGCGCCAGCACTGCCCCGAATGCCGCCTGATCACCATTTCCGATACCAGGCTTCCGGACCCGAAAATTAATCCCGATGCCAACGTTCTGGCTGATGACGGCCCCAGGGCCCTGCTGGAAGCCTTGCGGGAGACGCTAAGGCGGGGATAGACGTCGTGCTTGCCCACGCTTCGTGACCGGATTAGACTGAGGTGTTTGGCGGGCGAACGCGCGCAGAGAGCCCATTCACGTTTCCCAAGGACAACGGTTTCCTAAGGAACCCCAGAGGACCCATGGCCTGGCTGCAGAACAAGTTTGAAAAGAACTTCCTCATTACCAGCGTAGATTACGTTTTCAACTGGGCGCGCAAGTCGGCGCTGTGGCCCATGACCTTCGGGCTGGCCTGCTGCGCCATCGAGATGATCGCCTCCTCCACCGCCCGCTTCGACATCGCCCGTTTCGGCTCGGAGGTGTTTCGGCCCAGCCCCCGCCAGAGCGACCTGATGATCGTGGCCGGCACGGTCACGCTCAAAATGGCGCCGGTGGTCAAGCGCATCTACGACCAGATGCCCGACCCCAAGTGGGTGATCTCCATGGGCGCTTGCTCCTCCGTGGGTGGTCCCTTCAATACTTACGCCGTGCTACAGGGCGTGGACCGCATTGTGCCCACCGATGTGTATGTCATCGGCTGCCCGCCGCGCCCCGAGAACCTTTTCTACGCCCTGCTCAAACTGCAGGACAAGATTGACCGCATGAGCCTGGCCAAGCGTCCCACCGAAGTGCGGCTCGAAGAGAACATGGTGGAGAATTTCAAGCGCCAGGTGATGATCGCGCAAACACTTCAGCCGAAGTAGCGCAGCTCCTAGCTACTAGCTAACCCGGTTCAAGCTAGGAGCCAGCAGCTAGTAGCTAGCAGCTGAGTTTATGCCCTTCACCCGCATCGCCGCCAAATCCGACCTACCCGAGCCGGGCGAAGCCAAAGAATTCACCGTGGGCGAAAAAGTGGTGTGCGTCGCCAACGTGAACGGCGCTATCTCCGCTATGGACAACGTCTGCCTGCACCGTGGCGGGCCGCTGGGGCAGGGGGTCATCATGGACAATAAGGTGGTTTGCCCCTGGCACGGCTGGGAGTGGGACCCGCAGACCGGGCAGGCAGGGCACAGCGCGGCCTTCCGCGTCGCGGTATATCCAATTAAGGTCGAGGGCGATGACGTGCTGATTGAAATGTAGCTCTCAGCTATCAGTTATCGCTGTCACCTTTCGGCTACGAACCAGGGACCAGCTACCAACTACCACCCGCCTCACCGCTGGCTCCTGACCCCTGACTCCTGATGTGATACAACACGCTCATGCCCTGGTTCTTGGGCATTGACGGAGGTGGCAGCAAGACCACCTGCCTGCTGGGCGATGAGCGCGCCGTGCTGGCCAGCGCCACCGCCGCAGGCAGC
>DATJEH010000112.1:0-3902 GCA_035496875.1 Terriglobales bacterium
GCGGAAGAACTGAGCGCCGGCAGCGCGCACGCGCTCAGCAATGGCGAAAGCCTGGTCGCGGCTCTCCACCGCGCAAGGACCGGCGATGACGGCCAGGCTGCGCCCGCCGATGGAGGCGTCGGTGCCAGCGAAGGTGATGACGGTGTTCTCTTCTTTGATGTCGCGGCTGACCAGTTTGTAGGGCTTGCTGACCTTGATGACTTCCTGCACCCCCGGCATTTCCTCCAGCGTGCCCGGCTCAACCTCGGCCTCGTTGCCGGTAATGCCGATGGCGGTGCGCTGCGCGCCGGGAATGGGGTGGGCGCGGTAGCCCAGCGATTCGATTTTCCTGCACGCCGCCCGGATCTCCTCCTCGGTGGCGTGCGCCTTCATTACCACTAGCATGGATAACTCCCCTGCGACAATCGTTCAGTTTACTTTGCTGAAGGGCGGGGTGCAATTGTTGGGGACAACCGCCCTCGGCTGTCCGGGCGAGCGAAGCTCGCCAAGGTGCCGGGGCTTCGCCCGTCTGCACAGCCGAGGCGGCTGTGCACATGTGCATCAGATCAGGCAGCAGCCGAGTTACACTTCCAATCTGCCCCATGGCCAGCTCGCTCGCCAAACACCAGGATATTCTCAAGCTACCCGCGCCCCAGAAGCCGTGGCCCAGGATTTCGCGGCGGGTGGGCATTCACACGTCCATTGCTGGTGGCGTAGAGAACGCCGCCGAACGCGCCTGGCGGCTGGGGTGCACGACCTTCCAGATTTTCTCCTCCAGCCCGCGGCAGTGGAAGCCGTACGAACTGGGGAGAAAGCAGTGCAATGCGATGCGCGGCCTGCGCGAAAAGTATGATCTGAAGCCGCTGGTGATCCATGCCAACTATCTCATCAATGTGGCGGGCACGACGGCGTACTTCCACAGCCGGTCCATCGAAGCCTTTCGCGGCGAAGTGGAGCGGGCGCTGGCCTTATGCGCTGAGTACCTGGTGCTGCATCCGGGTTCCTACCGCGGCGGCAGCCGCGAAGAAGGTTTGGTGCGCGCTGCACAAGCCATCGAGGCAGCTACCCGGGGCTCCGACCTGGCCAAGGGCGGCCTGACGGTGCTGATCGAGAACACCGCTGGGGCTGAATTCTCCCTGGGCGGCAACTTCGAGCAAGTGGCGGAACTGGTGCAGCGGCTGCGCGGCATTATTCCCGTGGCCGCCTGCATTGACACCTGCCACGTGCACGTGGCCGGCTACGACATTGTGAGCGAAGAAGGCATGCGGCAGACCCTGCGCTACCTGGAGCTGGCGATCGGCCTCAGGAACATCCCGGTGTGGCATTGCAACGACGCCAAGGCGGTGTTCGGCTCCAAGCTCGATCGCCATCAGCACATCGGCAAAGGCACCATCGGTCTGGAGCCGTTTCGGAGGCTGTTGAGCGACCCGCGTTTGGCGCAGGCGGCATTCATTGCGGAAACGCCGATTGACGTGCCGGGAGACGACATGCGCAACGTGGGCACGCTGCGATCATTGGCGTCTCGCAAAAAGGCATTTCACCACGGAGACACAGAGATACGGAAAAAAGCAATTTCAGATTGATGATTGATGATTGACGAACTGATCTTCTTCAGTCCTTTTAGCGGCTGATCAACCATTGCCTCGCTGAATGCTGGCTGCTGAATGCTGATTGCCGGCTTCCATTCATCAATCGAAAATCGTAAATCGTCAATTTGGTCTACTGCGGCACGCCGTTAAACGCCACATTGGCCTTCAGCGTGACCGAGCCGATGCTGCTGCCTCCGCTTTCGGCGGTGAAGGTCAGCGTTTGCCAGCTTCCCTTCTGCGATCCCGGGGCCACCAGGAACAGCGATACCGGGCGCGACTCGTGGGCCGCCAGGCTATACACCATGGGGCCGGGCTTCTGCGTCCAGCCTGGTGGCAGCGACGTCCGCAAGCTTATCTGCTGAGCGCCGCCACTGGTGTTGCGCAAGATGAGCGGCACCCAGAGCTGAAAATCGGACGTGCCCATGGCGGTTTCGGGGGCCAGCAGGCTGGCGAGGTGCTCCAGGTTGTGCTGCGGCCAGAAGTCGCGATAGAAGGCCCACGGCCCGCCCAGCTGCAATCCTTGCTCCGGACCCGCCACCGCGTGGTGTCCCATGACCGGCACCCAGGGCACGCCTTCGGGCTTTACGTTCTCCATGATGTCGCCGGTGGGAGAGCCGCCCACCACCGACTTGCCAAAGATGTAGCGCATGGGCCGCGCCAGGTATTCCTTGACCGTCGCCTCGCTGAATTCCGGGCCAATCTGCGATTTGTCGTGCATCCACGCGTTATAGACCACCTGCCCGTAGGAAACGTGTTTGGTGGGTGAAATCTCGTCGGTGCGGTACTCCGGCCCTTTGCCTTTGACAAAGTCCTCGTGACTGGCGTCCGTAAAGTAATAAATTTTCTGCGGCTGCCAGGGTTGCAGGCCCTCGCCGTAATTGCTGATATGCAAACGATCGCGCGGCGCCTCCACCTGCCCGGGGAATGCCAGGTCGTCGCCCGCCAGATCGAAGGCCTCGGTGGCGAGCACGCCTGCCGCCTGATGGTCATCATGGTTCTCGCCGGCAACGTAGTCCGGCAGCCAGGTAAGGATCACCTCCGGTCGGGTGAGGCGGACGATGCGCACCACCTGTTCCAGCGAACTGCCGTGCCCCCAGGCCTGGAGCGAGTGCAGCACGTCCTGGCCGGGAGTATCCGGGCCGTTGAGGAACCACAAGTTATAGACGCCCAACGCGGCTTCGGCGCGGCGGCCCTCGATTTCGCGAACGGCGCCCAGCGAAGCGGCCTGCTCATTGCCTACATAATTGGAGCCGGAATTGCCGCGAGTGCAGAAGATAACGGCGGCGCTCTTTCCCTGGTCGAGGGCGCGGGCCACGTAGGGCGCGGCCGCCATGTCGTCATCGGGATGGGCCACCACCACCAGGATATCGGCCTTGTAGCGCGGATCGGGCGCGGGATAGGGCGGCGCCTGCGGCAACTGCGCCCAAGCGCAGAAGGAGAGCACTAAGAGGGCAAGAAGGCAGCGAGATAGGAAGGTTTTCATGGGATTCGCATGATCCTCGCGTGAATTTGTAATTTAATAATTTGTGATTTGCAATTTAAAACCCGAACGCTTCCCCGACTCCCCACGCCTGCTACTGCGGCATGTGTTGCGTGTCCACGTGGGCGCGCAGCTTGGCCGAGCCTGCATCGGCGCCGTCGGACCGCGCCTTCCATCCTAATTCCATCCACTTGCCCTTCTCCGCCGACACGGGCGCCAGCACCCACTCCGAAACCGGATAGGTATCGTGAGCCGCGACCGTATAGACCTGCGGCCCCGGGTCCACGCTCCATCCCGCAGGCACGGCCGGCTGGAGCGTAATCTGCCTGGGCGAGTCCGTGTCATTGTGAATGAGGATGGGCACCCACAGCCTTTCGCCGGGAGCGATGCCGGTTTCCGGCGCATAGAGATTGGCGATGCGCTCGATGTCGTGCGCCTGCCAGAATTGCCGGTAGAACCCCCACGGCCCGCCCAACTCAATGGACACCGGCGGCCGCGAAGGCGGCTGATAGCCGCTGGCGCGATGGTAAGGAACCGCTCCGGACTTGATGCCGTCGAAAATGTCGCCGCTGGGCGAACCGCCTACCAGCGATTTGCCGAAGATGAAGCGCACCGGCGCCTCCATGACTTCCTTCAGCTCCTGGGGCGTGTAATCGCCTTGCGTCTGATAAAAGCTCCACGCGTGCTCTCCCACGCGGGCGTAGGAGATGTGCCGCGAAGGCGAAATACCGCTGCTGGGATATTCCGGTCCGTTTCCTTTATAGAACTCCGTGTGGATGGCGTCGGAAAAATAGTAGAGTTTCTTCGGCTGCCAGGGACGGAGGCCCTCGCCGTAATTGCTGATGTTGAAGTGG